>JBBQPB010000285.1:0-3245 GCA_038331435.1 Thermomicrobiales bacterium
TGCTCCGCCTGCACGATCATCGCGGGCGCCAGCCAGACTCGCCCAAGCGTTTCTGCCCAGCGGTGCAATTGATCGCGCGCGGCGCTGTCGAGCGCCGTTCCGCTTTGCTTTTCGAGGAATGTTTCCACGTCCTGCACACGAAATCCGGCGGTGAGCGCGCGTTTCAGCGATCGGTTGGTGATTCGGTATTCCGCCTGCGGGTGCAAGCGAACTTGATCGGCAAAAGCGGTGAGCGACCAGATGCGCACCGGATTGGGCGCGGTCAGGGTGACCGTCAGATCGGGATGGATCGTCAGGGGTGGATCGGCTGGCTCCGGTTCGGTGCTGGATTCTCGCATACCGGCAGCGACAAGTCCGGTTTCGGTGACCCGAACCACCTCGCCGATGGCTGGAATATGCGCGAATTCGACTAACCCGAACCAGGCGAATCCGCTGCGCAAAGTTCGCTCCACCACCTGTTCCAGCGACGAGAACCGTTCTGTCGATCGGTCGAGCCGCGCGTCGGCTGGTCGCGCGGTGGCGATTTGCACCGCTTCACCCAGGGCGTCGCTACTGCGGTGGCTGAGCCAGCGGGCGAGCACGTCGAGCCGGTACCAGCCATCCGGGTCGAGCTCGGGTAGGAGCACCAGCAGCCGGCGCCGGAATTTCGGCCAGTGCGCCCCGGAAACGACCACCTCTTGCTGATCGAGCGCTTCGATCCAGGTTGCCGCGCCCAGCCACCAGAACAGGAGCTGCGCGGTTTGATCGGCAAAGGTGCGTGACCGCCAGATGCGCAACGCGGGATTGGCGCGTGACTCGGCATCGGGCGGGTCGAGCAGGTTTCCATGATCGGCGAGGGCGGCCAGCAATTCCAAATAGCCGGGATGCGGTTCTTCCGCGCCCCTGTTCCAAAGGAGCTCGTTGAACCGTCTGCGAGAGCGCATGGTCGCCGAGGAAAGCGACGCTACGGCTGGCGTTCCGGCTCCCAGCCAGCGGAGCAAGGTGAGCAGATCCCAGGCGAGCGCATGCCGATCGATGGGGTCGGCTGGTTGCGGGATGGAATCAATCGGACGCGGCGGAGCTTCTCGATCCCTCGCCGGTTCCAGCACCGAGAGTTGCCACAACGGTTGCACGAGCGCTCGGCTGCCGTCCGGCAAGAATGTGTGCCAGACCAGAAGCGCTTCCTCCAGATCGGTCAGGGCGTTGCGCAACCGTTCGGCGGTGCGCGGGTGATCGGGATCGAGCTCCAGCGTTTCGGCAACCTCCGCCAGTGGGGTCGATTGGCCGGCGGGAAGCTCCGCAACGGCCGCCAGCACGCGTTTCGCGTCCCAGGCGAGTTTGCGTTCCACGGCCAGACGGCGATCGGGATAGGCGGTCAATTCCAATAACCCATCGGTTAGCTCGCGCCGGGTGCGTAATCCCGGCATCGCTTCCAGCCCCCAAAGCTCGGCGGCGCGTTGGATATCGGTATCGTCGAGTAAGGTGAGCAGCACCGGAAGTGGCGAATTGCTGATATCCCCGGCATCGAGCTCATCCTGAATGCGCGCGAAGAGCTGGCCCAGCTCGCGTGGGAGAAAAAGCCGCGGCAACTCTCCCACCGTGAGCGATTGCGCGCGCGCGTTGGTTGCCAGTGCCCCCGCTTGATACAGGCGGGTGGCGGTGGTGCGCGCTGCCGTTTCCTCGACTGCGAGCTGGGCGGCGAGCTGGTCGATGGAGAAGCCGTCATCGGCGTCGGTCGCCACATACAGCGCGATCATCGTTCGCTCGTCGGACGGGCGGCGCATCCAGAAATCTCGGGCAGCGCGCAGATCGGTCATCGCCCGCATCAACTGGGCAATGAGCCCTGCCCGGTCCCGCGCGGTGCCGGGCAACAACCAGGCGATGGAGATCCGCTGCAGCTCTTCGTCCGACCGGGCGTTCAGGCGACCCATCAAATTGCGCACCGGGATGCTCCTGCCTGTTAGCGCGAATGAGCGCCACTACGGGGAACCTTGACCCGCGTCTCGTCACCACGTAGGGTACAAGGGTTTGCGGCGCAGCCGAGTCCAGAGCCAAATGGACAATGCTCAGGACACATGACTCTGGACACGTGACTTCATGCCCACTTCGCATCGCAATCTCCGGCTCGACGAAGCGCTGGCGCTGCCGGGTTGCCCGGTTTGCCGCCTGGTGCTCCAGCGTGTTTCGCAGTCGTTGGAGAGCATTCAGGATGAGCTGGTGCTCGATCCCGACTATCGGGAGAAGATCGACGCAGCCTGGGGGTTCTGCAACGTGCACGCTCGGCAATGGCTGGGCGAGGCGCAACCGCTGAGCACGGCCATCATCTATGAAGCGGTCCTCGGCCGGATTTCGCGCGACTTGGAGCGCGTGTCGCCGGGACGTGCAGGGCGAGGGGGGCAGTTGCGCTCCCGGTTGCCGGGTGCGCTGAGCGGAAATCGAGGATGTTCGATGCTTGTCGAATCGCGTGTATGTCCACTCTGCGAGGTGCGGGAGGAGCAGGAACGCCAGGTCGTCATGCATGTGCTGGAGGAGCTTCGGGCCGTTGCCTTTCGCGAGCGGTACCGGGAATCCGACGGGTTGTGTGTGTCGCACGTCAATCTGGCGCTTTGCGTTGGTCCCGACCCGGAGGCGTTCGAGGCGTTGCGCGCCCGTATGCAGCAATCGCACGAAGAGCTTCGGAGTCAGCTTCGGGAGGTGATCCGGAGGCACGACTACCGCTATCGTGACGAAGTTGCCGGCCAGGAATGGAATGCCATCGAGCAATCGGTGCGGCACGTTGCCGGGACACCCGGTATCGATGGAAGGCGATTGCGGCAAACAAACCTCGAGTAGCAGCCAACACTCAATGAGAAAAACGGCGAAGATTCGAGCAACGAAAGTCAAACCGGGAGGGGTGTGCCTTCCCAGGCGGGCAAAGGGAGTAGCGTGCACAGTCAGTCCAATCCGAACGAAGTAGCGACGGTCGTGGCATTGATCGAGATCCCCCGGGGCAGTCGCAACAAATACGAATACGACGATGCCACCGGGCGAATCCGGCTCGATCGCGTGCTTTATTCCTCAGTCCACTATCCAACTGACTACGGCTTCATTCCCGATACACTGGCTGAGGATGGTGACCATCTCGACATTCTGGTGCTCATGCAGGAGCCATCGTTCCCCGGCTGCTATATCGACGCCAGACCGATCGGCGGGCTTGACATGTCCGACGAGAAGGGCCCCGATTTCAAGGTGCTGGCGGTGCCGGTGGGCGATCCGCGCTACCAGCA
>JBBQPB010000286.1:0-3224 GCA_038331435.1 Thermomicrobiales bacterium
GCGATCGAAGAGCCCCTGACGGAACTTCTCGCGCAGGATGCGACGCGCGGAGAGATCGATTCGAACTTCGGTGACGCGGCCCTGTTCGACCAGCGCCAGCAACAGGCCGGTGCAAATTTCGCCACCGAGCTGGTCGCAACCAGCGTCGATCGCCTTGTAAACCCGATCGATTGGCTCCAGATGCTCGACTCCCCAGGCTCGCGCCGGCAGAAATTTGCCCATGAGCTGCGCATCGGTGATCAGGCCCCAGTCGGTGCAGACGATGCCGTCGAAGCCAAGCTGCTCGCGCAGCAGCCCGGTGACGATGCCCTTGTTGAAGCCAAAACCGACTTTTTCCCATTCGGTCGCCACGGGCATACCGTAGTAAGGCATCATCTGGCCGGTGCCGGTGCGGATGGCAACTTCGAACGGCTTGAGATGAATGGCGAAAGCGTCGCCGGGGTAGCTCTGCTCGCGGCCGTAGGGGAAGTGCGGGTCCTCGCCGTCTTTCTGCGGTCCGCCGCCAGGGAAATGCTTGGTCATGCAACTGACGCTGTCGGGCCCGATGGTCTCGCCCTGGAAACCGCGGATATAGGCGTCCGTGAGGGCACAAACGATATCGACATCCTCGCCGAAGGTGCCGGAGATGCGCCCCCACCGCGGCTCGGTGGTGAGATCGGATTGGGGATGGAGCGAAACGCGGATGCCGACCGCCAGGTATTCCTGCCGGGCGATATCGGCAAACTGATAGGTGAGCTCCGGGTCGCGCGCGGCGGCCAGCCCGATGGCATCGGGCCAGACCGAGAAGGCGGCGCCACCGGCAACGCCGATGGGATTGGCGCCGGCACCGTGGCGCGGATCGCTGGAGAGCGTGAAGGGAATACCGAGGCGAGTCGATTCCGCCAGGCGTTGCAACCCGTTCTGCCAATTGGCCAGTTGCTCGGCAGTGCCCTCGCCGAAGAAGGCGGAATGGTTGACGTGTCGCTCGACGATGAAGTGGGCGGGATCCATGTCCAGAGGCAGCGGAAACGGCGAGTTGAAAAAGGTCATGGTATGGAACATGAGCCCGACCTTCTCCGCGACGGACATTTGCCCGAGCAGATCCTCGATGCGGTCGTCGATCGGGGCGGAGGGATCCTCATAGACGTCGATCTTGCCGTTTCGGTTGAGGTCGCGTGGCTCATTCGTGGAGGTGGACATCATCGTTCCTCTTCTCTGCGGTTCCCCGGGTCCCCAGCCTGAAGGCAGGGGCTCACAAGGCGAAGGCTCTCCGAGCCTGAGAACGATGCACGCTCGTGCGCACGGGCGGTCCTTTTGATGCGATGCTACTTCATTCGACTCCGCGTGCGTCGTTTTTCGCCTTCGTACGGCAAGGAACACTTTCCGAATGATCACCGAATCGCACGCGCTCTTCGACGCGATCCGCGTCTTCAGTCTCGCATTGCCGGAAGCGCATGAGGTGGAGGCGTGGGAGCGGCCAACGTTTCGGGTGCGGAACAAGATCTTTGTTATGCCACGCGAGCGGGACGGAGAGCGGCCGTCGCTTTGGTGCAAGGCAGCGCCGGGGGTGCAGACATTGCTGGTTTCGGGCGATCCGGAAACGTTCTATGCCCCGCCCTATGTGGGACCGAAGGGATGGATCGGCATCGGGCTGGATGCAAACGCCGATCTGGAGTATGTCTGCTCGCTGATCGAGGAGAGCTACCGACTGGTCGCGCCGAAGACGCTGGTGAAGCAGTTGGACGCACCGGAAGGCTAGCGCGGTTGCCGAGGGCGTCTACTACCGATCGCTGACTGACGGACTCGACCCGCATGAAGACGAGTGGCATCAAAAGAAGGTGAAGCGAACACAGCGACGCCATCTTACGGCGGTTAAGACGCTGGCGCAGGTACGAAAACTTGGGATGCCAGTGGTGCAGGTCAACATCGGCGAGAAACAAATCAAGATGATTACTTACGTGTCTGGGCCGAACGCCACCGATTGCAACATGAGCAGACGAAAGTATTTGCCGGTTTGAGATCGGAAGTGAGCCGAGCACCTCGAGGCGTCGACTGCGAATCGCTCGCACTCCTACATCGAAACAACCATTAAGGTTCCGTGAGTCCAATGCAAAGGGTCCCTTACCGGAGAATTCAGAATTTAAGTCGAGCGACTGATTGTTACTAGAAGATCAAACGCAAGCAGTAGACAGCATAGACTCCAGAGTTAACGTTCGTCGCATGTGACTGGAGTGCTGTTTCCCTCCGCAGCCATCATTTATCCCTAGGAAGAAAGTGGAATGTTGGCGGCAAAACCCGTTTAACTCGCCAAGCCTACACGTTTGCTATCCGTCTCTTACTATTCACGAAGATCTACCAACGAAATGTGTCACATTGCGTGAATCTTTTTCAAGAAAAAGTCGCTTTCTGCCGCTACTCGCGCAGAAGAGGCACCTGTTATGGCTCTTTCGTCTTTCCCTCAACAGCGGCAAGGATTTCCATCGATCCGGACTTCGTTCGTTGGTAGAGTCACCGAGCGCGAGGATTTGACTTCCCTTATTCAGAGGCGAGAGTCACGACTCATTAATGTTGTCGGGCCGGGCGGTGTGGGGAAAACTCGACTCATTTTGCGCGTCCTCGAAGAGATGCCCGACCATGATTCCGATGGGATCATTTATGTCTCGCTGGCAGTCGTTCGCAGTGCGGACTACGTGGCGGCCGCGATCTTGCAAGCATTGCGCGTGCCGGAACCCGCCTCGGGAGCTACCATCGCTTCCATTGTAGAAACGCTGGGATCGTCCGATGTGCTGCTCGTGCTCGACAACATCGAACACGTTACCGCAGCAGCTCCGCTGCTGATCGACATTCTCGATCGATGCCCGAATGTTCGTTTCCTGATCACCAGTCGCGTCCGGCTCCGCTCGCCGTCTGAACTGCCGTTCCAGCTCGATCCGTTGCCAGTGCCAAGCCGTTCGCTCGAGCATCCCTGGGAATCGCTTTCTTCCATAGATTCGGTCGACCTCTTCGTGCAGCGCGCCCAGGGAGTGAATCCTGGATTCGCGCTGACAGAAAGAAATGCAGGTGACGTCGCCGACATTTGCATTCGGCTGGATGGACTCCCCCTAGCGATCGAATTGGCGGCGGCTCGCACCCGCGTGATCGCACCGGACCGTATCCACAGTCTGCTGCAGCAGCATGTTCCGATTCTCACCGGCGGGCCGGATGATGCCCCCGAGCGCCTGCGGACCATGCAGGCGGCTATCGAA
>JBBQPB010000287.1:0-3207 GCA_038331435.1 Thermomicrobiales bacterium
CGACGTCGACGTGAAGCAGGTCGTGTCGATCTGTGCGGAAGCGGGACGGCGTGCACCGCAATCGATGCTGGTCATGCCACCAGTGCAATACGGCTATTGCCACCATGTGATGGACTTTCCCGGCACTATCAGCATCCAGCCAACCACCTTCGTGAATTATTTGCTGGACATCACCCGTTCGCTTGCCTGGCACGGGTTCGAGCGCATCATCGTCATCAACGGACATGGCTCGAATCATCCATTGGTCGAGCAGGTAGGACGCCAAACCAATCTGCAAACCGACGCGCTCTGTGCCTTTCTTTCCTGGTGGCAGCTCGGCGCGAGCTACTGGAACAGCGATGTGCGGGAATCCGCCGTTGGCGGTTCCGCCCACGCCTGCGAGCTGGAAACGTCGATGTACCTCCATCTCGACGAAGCTGGTGTGCGCAAGGATCGGGTGCGCGGCAGCATCCATGAGGATGTGCTGGAGATTCCCGGCGCCGGCAAATGGCAATGGGTCGATTTGACCATGGGGGCGGGTCCCGGCGGCATCGTGGGCTGGACCTCACAGATGTCGACCACCGGATCGATCGGCACGCCAGAACTCGGTTCAGCGGAGAAGGGCGCCAAGCTCTTCGAACATGTGGTGACGGAGCTGATCGACCTCGTCCAATGGCTGCAAACCCGCCCCATTCGACCGCGTCGCGACCATCATCTCGAACCTCGATCCGAGCCGATGCCGTTCGGGTTCTAGCGCGGCCGTTCATCGCTCCTGGCCAGAGCATCGTTCGTCAATCGCATCCACATACGAGGGAACCGCAGGCATGGGATCGTTTCAGGCAGGAGTTGGACGAGTCGATATCACGCCGCCGCTTTCGGCGCCACACGCGAGCTGGGGCGCGCAGGTGCATGTCTTCGCAGAGGATGTCGATACGCCCCTCACGTGTACCGTGCTGGTGGTCGACGATGGCGCGACTCGGGCGGCCTGGGTCGATTTCGACCTGATCATTCTTTCGACTCCCGAAACCCAAAAAGTTCAGCAACGCGTTGCCGACGAGACCGGCATTCCGCCCGAGCTGGTGCGTGTGAGCGTGACGCATACCCATGCGGGACCGCCCCCAAGCAGCTGGGATTGGGCCAAAGCCGGCGTCGACGCCATGAAGGCGTATTACGCGCTCATCCCGGACTATGCCGCGGGCGCCGCCCGGCTGGCGGTCGAGAAACTGCAACCCGCCCGGGTCGGCGTTGCTCGGGGCGAGAGTTACGTCGCCGTCAACCGCCGTGAAACCGCGCCCGATGGCCGCACCGTCACCGGCACCAATCCGGATGGCCCGATCGATCCCGAAGTCTTCGTGATGCGCATCGACGCGCTCGATGGCGTACCAATTGTCGCGGCGGTTGGGTACACCATGCATCCGACCACCCTCGGCCCCAGCAACAAGAAGCTCTCCGCCGACTGGCCTGGCTATCTCAAACGGACAGTCGAGCTCGTCACCGGCGCGCCGACCATGTTCGCGCAGGGCGCCACTGGCGATATTGGCCCCGGACCGGACGGCTTCACCGACGATATCAAGATCATCCAGCGGTTGGGAAGCAGCGTGGGGGCTTCAGCGATCGTCGCCTACAACGGGATCCAGCTCCCCAAGCGCAACTACAAGCATGAAAAAGTCTGGGAATCCGGCGCGCCGCTGGGCAAATGGACCTACGACGCCGACGAGGGTCCCGACCCAGTCGTGCGTGGCACCACCACCACCGTGAACCTGCCGCTGATCGAGCTCATGCCCTTCGACATGGCGGAGGAGCGGGTAACCCAGGCGCAGGAGCAGCTCGATTCGCTCAAAGCCACCAACGCGGATCCGAAAGAGATCGAAGCCGCCACCTTCGTGGTCAAGCGCGCGAATATGGCCTTCCGGCATGTGCAAGCCTATGACGGCCTGACGGAAACCCCGGTCGAGATCAACATCCTCCAGATTGGTCCGGCCGTCTTCATCGGTACTGAGGGCGAACCGTTTCAGGAGATCGGCAATGAGATCAAAAAACGCTCGCCCTTCCCCTTCACCTGGTTCGGTGGGTATGTCGGCGGTTGGGCGGGGTACATCCCCATGCCGGTTGACTATCCAGCCAAGGGCTATGAGGTCGACACCTCGCCATTTACGCCAGAAGCCGCCGGTATCCTCGTCGAAGCCGCCGTCAAACTGCTGGTCGATCTGGCCGACTCGGAGAAATAGCCCAGCCAGTCGTTGAGAAAACGCCACGTACAACGAAGGCGGACCATCGGTTCCGCCTTCGTTGTACGTGGCAGAGGTGAGGGTTATCGGTCGGAAAGATCCGTCCGAGGTAGCCTGCATCGTGATGCATCTCACTGAAAATCCCTGTAGGAACACGGAAACAACGGCTCACCCCAGCCATTGTCATGCTGAGTAATGCGTCCGACTCAACTTGTCCGATTTCTCGAACAGGATTGTCGGCCGCTCCGACGAGAGAGATTCTTCACTTCGTTCAGAATGACAACCCCGGTGGGGCACCATATCGCCAGCAGTTGCGACATATAGAGTTGGGCTCACTACTGAGCGACGCGAAGAATCTCTCTTCGTCTGCTCTCCCCATCCCAGCGACCGCGGAGTCCCAGCGGGACTTGCAGTGCATAGCACCGTCGATTTATCGCGGTGCGGACTCCCGCATACGAATCTCTTTTTCCGGGAATATCGCATTGAACATGGAACCGGGCGCCGCCATCCCTCAGCTCGCCAAAAACTCCCGCATCACCCCAGCCAGCCCATCCACCACGATCTCGAAAAACCGTTCGCCCGATTCAGCGGTGGCGAGGGCGGGGCTGTCGGTGAAGCCGTCGATACGGTGCCACCAGTCGTCGCGTTCGAGTCGCCAACCAGTGACGCGCGGTGGAAGCGCCTCGATGTTGGAGTCGGAGCGACTGGGGGATTCGTTTGGCGGGAGATCGGGGCGGAGGTGCATGACCACCGAGGTTTCGAACTCCCCCGCGTGCCCTGGGGGCGGATGGCCGGGCTTGCCTGCCCAAATGCCGTCGAGCTTCCCTTGCGCCGGTTGCCAGTAGGAGAGTGCGCCGATCTGTACCGGATGGAGCAACGCCAGATCGCGCGCGGCAAGCTGGATCAACTCATGGTTGCCCCCATGCCCGTTCACGATCAGGATCTTCTGGAACCCATCGGTGATCAACGAAGCGACCAGATCGCGAATGACGGCGTAATA
>JBBQPB010000288.1:0-3202 GCA_038331435.1 Thermomicrobiales bacterium
GTCTGAATGCAATGCGATTGGTTCGAATTCAACTGTCGAGCAGTTGATGAATATCGATGTATTGGAGGTCATGCTGGAGTCCTTTTTGAACCGGAACGCTGTTCAGGCGGCTGGCGTAGCGGCGGGAGCTCCGCCCAGTGGCGGAATGACCCCGAGCTGCATCAGCACCCCGAGCGCGTCGAACACCGACCAGTTCGTGGCCACTCGATCGCCCTCGAAGGTCAGAAAGGTGATTGCCTCCGTTGAGATGGGAAGATCAGTCGGCGGTATGCCCAGGAATTCCCCGGTTTGGGTGCCAGTGGCCACCCAATGCATGGCCACCGACGAGCCACTCGAAACAACGGTATCGATGTCGATATGCAAATCCGGGAACGCGCTTTCGAACGAGCGCACGAAGGCCGCATACCCACCCGGACCAGGCGGTAGCGCCGGAACCGCGGGGTCGATGTACGCAAAGGCGGGTGTGACAAACTCGCTCACCAGATCGACCCGGCGTTCGTTCCAGAGCTGCTGGTAAAACGCTCGGGCAACCTCCTTGGCTGCGTCCGGCGAGATCGCGCCGGCTGGCGACGCCAGGAGTGTCGGAAACGAGATGGCCGCTTCCGGAGTCGCCGAAGGATTCGAACCGGTGGCGGGGGCGAGCCCGAGCTGACTCAACATGCCCAGCGTGTCGTAGATCACGGTGGTGGCGCTGATCTTGCCATCGGTGAAGGTGTGAATGGCCATCGCGGGCACGGTCAGATGCTTGCCAGTTGCCGGAATTCCCAGCAGATCGCCGGTCTGCGTGGCGTCGGCTGTCCAGCGCACGCCGACGGCGTCGCTCCCGATGACGATGTCCCTGATGGGGAAGTTCAGGTCCGGAAACGCTCCGAGATAAAAGGTCATCAAATCGGCGTACCCTTGCGGTCCTGTTCCGATTCCGGGGGTAATGGAATCGTGATAGACATGGCCGTCCGCCACGATGTCGAAGACGACCGAAGGATCGTGGGCATCCCACCCATCCTCATAGAGCATGCGGATCACTTCGAGTATGCGCTCCGGTGAGGTATCTCCTGCTTGCGGGCTGGCCGATTGAGCAGCAACGGCGTTACGCATCGGGACCAGTCCCATTTGGGGGGCAATCACGGCCCCGGCAAGAAGTCCACTGCTTGTCCCCATGAACGACCGGCGTGTCAAAAAGCGAAGCATGAGGTCGACACCGTGTCCTTTCATTCGCCATTTCTGGCGTATGGCCCGAATTCAGCGGGGAGGAGACATACGGGCATCACCGGGCCCAGGAACCGGCGTAAGCGTCGGTCGCTTCACGATTGGGGAAAAATCGCTGTCTGCGAAGGCCCGTATGTCTAAACCCTCTCGATCGTATGGGGCGAGGACGGGAATGCAAATAGTGAGACCTCACTATTTTTTCAGAAAACGCTGATGAGAATCGATGCGTCGAGCTGATTTGGGAATGGAAACCCGTTCAGACGTCGAGCGCGCCGGCCATTGCCGCGGCAGCCGCGCGCGTAGGGACCGCGAGTTTGGTCAGGATGGAGGAAACATGGTTGGATGCGGTTGGCCGGGAGATGGAAAGCCGCAGGGCGATCTCTTTGTCGCTCAACCCCTGCGCGATAAGAGTCAACACCTCTCGCTCACGCCGGCTGAGACGGGGTGGGACGCCGACGACGATCTCAACCTTAGCGAGCGGAGCGGACAGCTCAGCGAATGAATCGGGCCTGAGTTGCAAACGGGCGCCGGCCTGGCGCAGATGCAGGAACGAAGACCCATCGAGGTTCTCCTCGATCTGTTCAATTTCGTGTTTCCAGGGTATCCACGAAGCTCCGCATATAAACGTGCGGTACCCCGTACCAGCCTGATCGAGCACGCCAAGCAGAAACGCGGCGTGCCCCCAATCTTCCTGCCGGACTGCCATCGATACAAGATTCGCCACCATGATCCCGGTTGCGAGGCGGAAGCCGGTCTCGATCGAGATCGGAAATCCTTTCTCCATGTGCATCAACGCCGACGCGGGCCGTCCCAGTTCGATCTCAACACGGGCCCAATTGGCATAAGCCGTCGGGACGATGAGCAGCGACGAAAGCTCTTCGGCAATCGACAATGACCGCTCGACGTGTATGACGGCCTCCTCAAGTTTGTACTCAAAGAGTCCGAGCATCGCCAGCACTAACTCTGCAAAGGCAACCTCGAAACTGCGATGGCCACCGGCGGAAATGGCTAACTGTCGCGCTCGGTTGGTGAGCGCAAGCGCACGAGTATGCTCGCCACCATATCCAATACCCAGAGCGGCGTATGCTTCAAAGAATGAGACCCGGCGCAGATCGCCCAGCACTCGATGTAGCTCTGCTGACTCCAGAAACGGCTCGACCGACTCTATGGCGAACCCGCTCTGAATACGGGCGATGGCGATTGCACTCAAGACGCCGGCGATCCCACGCGTGTCATCCAGATCGCGGAAGAGTGCCAGCGCCTCGAGTAGCTGCTCTTCGGCGTTCTCCAAATTTCCTCGCAGACCGAAGAGCTCACCGTTCCAGCGTACAGCGGAGGCGAGTTGCCCGCGATCGATCGACAGTCGATTGGTTATCGACAGGAACGCCTCGAACCATCCATGGGCCTCAACGACCAGACCGCGCATCCGCCAATACCAGGCAATCGCGTTGCAGAGTTCGATTCCCTGCTCCGTATTTTTTTCCCAGAGGCAGCGCTCCAGGGCGGATCGTATGTTTGGATAGTCCGCGTCGAGCCGGGTCAACCAATCGGTTTGATGGGGCCCGCTCAATTCGCCGGTGCCTCTACGCGCAAGCTCCGTGCAATACCGCGTGTGCAACCGATACGCTGCTGTCAATTCTCCCTGTCGGCGCAGCTCGTCTAGCCCAAATTCCCGCAGCGTCTCCAACATCATGAATCGTGGGATACCCGCGGGGCCATCGGAGCGTCGCACCATGCTGTGATCGATCAACGACTCCAGATTCCCGAGCGCGATCAGCGACAGATGTTCCATCGATCCAGGTTCGGGAGTGCCATCCCCAATGTCGGCCGTGACGAAACTGGCGCCATCGATATCCCAACCGCCAATAAAGGTCGCCAATCGTCGAAAGAACGCGCGAGCACGCTCATCCAGCAACAGGTAGCTCCATTCGATAGCCGCCTGCATGGTCCGCAGGCGCTCGGGGGCATCATCCGGCCCGCCGGTGAGAATCGGAAC
>JBBQPB010000289.1:0-3194 GCA_038331435.1 Thermomicrobiales bacterium
GAAAGATCAGAATGAATGAGAGGACGGTCACAATCGTGAAGGCCGGTGCCAGCATCGGGAACGTGATGTCTTTGAAGGTGCGGAAGCGCCCGGCGCCGTCGATCATGGCGGCATGCCGCAGATCGTCCGGCACGTTTTGCAGCCCGGCCAGATAAAGAATCACGGCCAATCCGTTCCATTGCCAGGCCATCACGAGCATGACCGTGCGCAACGCCCAATCGGGATCGGATTGCCATTGCCGTTGCAACGATTCGAGTCCGATATTGACAAGAAACGGATTGACCGCGCCAATGATTGGATCGAGCATGAGGATCCAGATGATGCCGGTGGCTACTGCCGACATGATCTGCGGCAGGAAGATAATGACTCGAAAGAAATGGACCATCGGCCCGCGGCGATTGAGCATCAACGCGAGTCCGAGCGACACCGTGTTTTGAAAAATGAAGATAAAGATGAAGAGGCGGAGCGAGTTGCCCGCCGCCTGCCAGAACTTGTCGCTGTGCAGAATGTTGCGAAAATTCTGCTCCCAGACGATTGGGCCGAGCGGGCCACGCCCGCTCCAGTCGTAGAGGCTGAGATAGAACGAGCGGATGGTTGGGTAGATGAAGAGCGTGGTGTAGGCAAGCATCCCTGGGAGGAGAAACCAGATATAAGGGACGTTGGGCAGTTTCCACCCCCCGTCACTCTGATTGCGCTGATCGAACGACACGCGATTCTCTCCCAAACGAGCGGCTCCCGGGGATGAATGCCATCCCCGGGAGCGTGATTCCTGACGCGTTCGTGCTTAGGCGGTTGGCGTTCCCATATCGGCGCCGGCGCCGGAGGGCTTGACGGCCGCTTGCTGGAGATCGCAGAACTCCTGGGGGCTGATGCGGCCGGTCCAGAGTCCGCCGTGGTTGTCCTGGGTCACTGTCACGCTGCCATTGAGCTCAGGCACCGCGTACCAGACTGGCACATCGCCACCCTGGATGGCAGTCGCCGTTTGCGTGCGGATCGGGTCGGTCGACTCGGTGATGTTTTTCGAGACCGACAGCGCAATCGAGTCCATGACCATCTGCTGGGCAACGTCGCCCGCCAGCCAGTTCACGAAGGTGGCGGCGGCATCCTGCTTGTCGGCATCGGAAAAGGCGCTGGCGGTGTAGAGGAGCTCGAAGCCCGTAGTGGTGCAGGTGGAATCGGCCACCGGTCCCGGCCAGGCAACGAACGATAGGTCGGCATCCGGGTTCACCTGCATATAACCGGTGAAGTCTGCCGTACCGGCCACCATCATGGCGCCCTGCCCGTTGGCGAAGATCGCCTTGGCGGTGGTGTAGTCGGTCGCCTCGAAACCGGTGTTATAGAACGGCACCAGATCGAGCAGCAGCTGGGTGGCGCTGACGGCTCCCGCGTCGTTCAGCACGCGGGTTCCCTCGCGCACACCCTGGATGCCATCCGGCCGCAGCACCGAGGAGGTGAGGCCGATGTACATGAAATACGGATGAACCCAGTCCTTCCCACCGAGCACGATCGGGGCCTCAACGCCGGCATCCTTGAGCGCCTGCGCGGTGGTCGTCAACTCCTCCCAGGTGGTTGGCGGGGTCAGACCGGCATCGGCGAAGACCGTATTGTTGATCGCCAGACCAACGGTATAGGCCGCCAGTGGGCATCCGTAGACCACGCCGTCGACTTCGACCTGACCGCGAGCCGAGTCAGTCAGATTGCTTACATCGACTTTGCCGGTCAGATCGATGAAAGGAAGCTCGCCTCCCCCCTGGACCTGGACGATGATGTTGCCTTCAAGATCGCCGAAGATGTCTGAGGTTTCGCCGCCCTGGACCGCAGTCTGAATTTTGGCGCCATATTGATCGCTTGTGACGGCGGAAAACTCGATCTCGATGCCGGGATTCGCTTCCTGGAAGGCATCGATCAGGGCCTGCATCGACTCGGTCCATTCGGGGTGGTTGCCCCACATGGTGATCGACACCGTGTCCTGGGCTCCGGCGGTCCGGATTCCAAAGGTGAACGAGGTCATGGCGCCGGCTGCGGCAAGCGCGCCACCCGCCTTGATGAGCGATCGGCGGTCGGTTCGACGGCCAGCCAACGAAGAAAGATCGGTCACGAGATACCTCCTGTGGTTCGAATGCAACACGTTTTGCCAGTTTTGGACCACCCTTGGTCCGGACGAATTTTACCGCAACATTGTGAACGATTGACAGCGAACGTCAAGATCGGCTAGCTTGCCCGCATATGTGACATCGCGGTGCGCTATGTTCGCATGGCGAACGCAAGGACACAAGGTTTCAATGATGCAACCACTGTCAGACTCATTACAGAGTGTAGAACGCGCGTTGCGGGTTGTGGAAGTGCTGGTGCACGAAGCCCGTCCCATGAGTGTGCGCGAGATCAGCGAACAGATCGGCATCAACCGGACCACCGCGCACCGTCTGGTGGCCACCCTTTGCGCTTCTGGTTGGACCGAGCGGGCGGCGGACGGACGCTTCCAGCTTTCTGTGAAGTTTCTGGCGATCGGACATGTGGTCAACCATCAGCGCCGGTTTCTGGACGAGATCCGCCCGGAGTTGGTCTGGCTTTCCCAACTAACACGTGAGACCGTGCACGTCGGCGTGCGGGACCGGCTCGAGATCGTGCATATCGACAAGATCGAATCGTTGGAGCGAGTTGGGGTTTCCTCCCGCATCGGCACCCGCGGGGCGGTTCACAGCACCAGTCTGGGTATGGCGCTGATGGCGGCCCAGGAAGAAGCGAACGTGGATGGCTACATCGCTGAGGCGAGCGTGCTCGATCCACCACTCGGACTTACCGACCCTCATCGCTTTCGCGCCCGCATCGCCGATGCGCACGCGCTCGGCTTTACGATGGACGACGAGGATGACTCGGTTGGGGTGCGCTGCATAGGGGTGGCTGTGCGTGGCCCGGACAATCAACCGCTTTTTGCCATCAGCGTCACCGGACCGTCGCCGCGCTTTACCCATGAGATTGCCCTGCAACAGGGACCCGAGCTGGCGCGTTCGGCGGACCGGCTGTCGGCGCGGTTTGGCTATTTGCCAGTGGTAGGCGGAAAGTCGGTGGCGTGAATGAAGGAGTTCTTCCCGAGAGCCAGTGACAACGAGCGATCGCGCTAGGCTAAAGCCGCAGCGCTAACCAACCGAAGTCCCACTGGGACTGGAGCAACGGCTCTTTGAGTCGACAGATAG
>JBBQPB010000290.1:0-3187 GCA_038331435.1 Thermomicrobiales bacterium
TTGATCTTGTCACTCATAGACGGCCAAACGGCGACGCCCAACCCCCAACGGTCGTTGATGTCAACGAGTAAATTGGAGAGGAATAGCGATGACTGATTGGCGTTGACGTAGAGTTGGTTTTGCGGAAGCGATGCGCCAACGGAATCGACATTGATCGCGCCCGCGTACGGGCGGGATTCGATCGTGCTGGCGTGACGCGCGAAGGCATGCGCTCCCTGGAACGCGTACTCCTCGCCATTGAAAAACGCAAAGTGGACCGGATGCTGCAATTGGTACCCCGAGAGGGCTCGCGCGGTTTCGAGCAGCACACTGATACCGGTCGCGTTATCGAGTGCGCCAGGAGCAAGCACCGGATTCTTGGTGTCGTCGGCAATCGTGTCGAAATGAGCGGTCATCAGGTAGATTTTGCTGGAATCGTTTCCCGGGATCTCCCCCACCACGTTCAGAAGTAAGCGGCCGTTATCGGCGATGAAATCCTCATACCAGACGTTGAGTCCGTAGCTGGCAAGGCGGCGGTAGAGATACTCCGCAGCCTGGACATTCCCCGACTGGGAGTACTCGCGGCTTCCGAGCTCCCCATCGACGGCACCCATGGATTGCAAATCGAGAATGCGCTGTTTGAGCTGTTGGACACTGACGCTTTCTGCGACGGCGCCGGGATCGGTGATTTCCGGTTTATCGGTTTCTTGCGGGATCACAGGCAGCAACGGTGGCAGCTTTTCAATCGAAATACCCTGATCGATGATGTCGCGCACATACGGCGGCGCACCGGGGATATCCACTATGAACTGGTTGTCGACGCCGTCGACCACAGTCCCCAAATCGTCGATGTAGGAGCGGTCGACCTCGTCTGGCAGGCGCAGAACATAGAGGCGCGAGGTGTCAGAAACATTCTCAACCAGAGAGAACTCTTTGTCTTCGGTCTCGAGCTGCGCGAGCATACGGTTGTCGAGACTCAACCAGGTCTGGTCGCCATGCTCGTAGGTCGGTTTCGCTCCGAACTTCGCCAGGAACGCGGAAGTTGCGTCGCCAGATGGCATACGCCCCAGGCAAAGTGGATTACAGACGCCGACCGGCTGGGTCGGACCCACGGTTGGCGTTTCTGCGGGTGGGAACGTTGGCGAGGGCAGTGGAGTCGGAGGTGGCTGCGTTGCATCGACATCGATCATCTCGGCCGGCGTTCCGGTCAGGTTCTGGGCCACCTCGGTCGGTGGGGTGGGATCGCCACGAGTGATCCAGACCGCAATAGTCACGATAAGCACCGCGAAGATCCCGACGACTGCGGCCATCAGCCATCCCGCTGGTCGAGCGCTCTGCTTGCCGCGAGCGACGGAAGGAGGTACTTTGCCGAGCGGCCGCGGGTTGGGCGGGCCCCCGTTGGCAGCAGTTTTGCCAGCCGGCGTCTTGCGCGGAGGAACCTTCCCAGGCGGGACCTGGCCGGGGGGCGGGATGCGGTCAGGCACACAATCTCCCGGCAAGCCTAGAATGCGGCACGTTGATCAGTGTGGCAGGAGCGCGTCGTAGCACTACCGTCGAATCTCACCAGTCGAACTCAAGCGAACGCGCCGGCTGACTCCTCGCGCCATGCCAGCCTGGCATTGGCGCTGTTGAGCCTGGTGGCGTTCAATCTTCGCACTGGCTTGATTGGCGTTGGGCAAATCCTGCCCGATGTGACTGTTGATCTTCATCTCACTCATACTGAAAGCAGCTTGCTGGTGGCACTCCCTACCGCGTTGATGGGACTTTCGGCGCTGCCAGGTGGCCGTCTGGTAGATCGGTTCGGCGCCCGCACCGTGCTCACGATTGGGCTTGCGCTCGTTGCTGTCGCAGGTGGACTCCGAGCGGCAGCAACCGTCTTTCCGATGCTGGTGCTGCTCACCGCCTTCTTCGGAATCGGTATCGGTATAGCACAACTAGGGCTTCCCCGGCTCGGATTGGCACTCTATCCCCGCAATGCAGGGCGGGCTACCGGCGTATACGCTGGGGGATTTTTCGCCGGTTCAGTGGTCGCATCATTCCTGACCCCGGTGATGATGGGATTTTCCGACGAACTTTCGCGCTGGCGCATTCCGCTTGCAATTTGGGGTGGTGTTGCCGGGTTGAGCCTGGCGATCTGGATCGTGGGATTGCGCCAGTGGTCGGCGCCGCAATCGTCGTCGTTATCGAGTTCACCGGCCAATTTGGTTATCGCTGGAACGCGCTGGAGCCCATGGCGCGACCGCAAGGCCTGGATCGTGACGCTCATCTTTTCCGGGCAGGGGCTGGCCTACTATCTCCTGCTCGCGTGGCTGCCATCGGTTTATCAAGACGATGGCCTGAGCGGGCATACCGCCGGCATTCTCTTCGCGATCTTCAACCTGTCGACGTTTCCCGCAATGGTGGGATTGCCGTTGCTTTCGGATCGCATCGCGTCGCGAAGGATTCCCGTCATGGTTGCTGCGGTCGCGCTCCTGATCGGATCGTCCGGTTTGGCGCTGGCCGCCACGACCCCGGTGGTCCTGTGGATCTGGCCAGTCTTCTGCGGGTTCGGGGTAGCGGGGTTATTCGGCATGGGGCTGCTGATGCCGGTGGATGTCGCGCCGCCCGGCAAGACCGGCTCGGCCGCAGGGATGGTGTTGTGCATTGGCTATCTGGCGTCATCCGCCGGTCCGGTGATCGGTGGAATCATCAAGGATGCGACCGGATCGTTCGAGCGGGCCTTGTTGCTTCTGCCGCTATTGGCTGTCGGGATGATCGTGGTCGCGTTGTTCGCGCCCCGACCGTTCGAGTCGCGTGGCTTAGAGTGACTCGCGTTGCTCAAGAATTTCAGCGAGAGCAATGCTGAACCCCGGCAAGACATCTCTCCCGTCGAGGCGGCCATTGCGATCGATCATTTTCACTTCCTGTCCCGGAATGTGTATCGAAGCAGTTTCTCGCTGCGGATCGATCCACCAGACGATTGGCACCGCGATCCGATCGTAGAGGGCTCGTTTCATCCGGATTTCTCTCCGCTCGTCGGTAGGTGAGATAACCTCAACGATGAGGTCTGGTCGCACCGCCAGATAACCACGCGGAGGTACGACTTCCGGCAGGTGCTCGCTGGCGACGAAGGCCACATCAGGAGCCACGACGGTGTCGGGATCGGTTTCCACCAGAAACCCGCCTTCGGCGACACTCAAACGGCCAAGTCGGTTCGTTCGCAAAAAAA
>JBBQPB010000291.1:0-3186 GCA_038331435.1 Thermomicrobiales bacterium
TATCTCAATTGATCGGAACCGGCCGCTCACAGTTGACGATGGATGTCGTCGCCGTTGCCGATGCGAGCGACTATGCGTGCGCTGATGTCGAAGTGACATTTGCACTCCGCGACCTCTTCGAACCGGAACTGGACGCGCGAGGGCTCGGTTCGCTCATGCGAGATATCGAGATGCCGCTCGTTCCGGTCCTGGCAAAGATGGAGCAAACCGGCGTCGCTATCGATCTTGCCTATCTGGCGGCCTTCAGTACCGAGATCACCGAACGGTCGAAGCAGATCGAGGCGGAGATCTACGAAGCAGCCGGTCAGACGTTCAAAATCAATTCCACCAAGCAGCTCGCCACGATTCTCTTCGAGGAGTTGAAACTCCCGGCAGGAAAGCGAACGAAAACAGGCTTTTCGGTCGATCAGCAAGTGCTCGAGAACTTGCGAAACGAGCATCCCCTGGTTGAGCTCATTCTCGAGTACCGAACGTTGGGCAAGCTCCTCTCGACGTATGTCGATGCATTGCCAAACTCGATCCTGTCTACGACCGGACGGGTGCATACCTCATACAACCAAACCGTGGCCGCCACCGGGCGCCTCTCGTCCCAGAACCCAAACCTGCAAAATATCCCCATTCGCACGGAGCTGGGGCGTCGCGTTCGACAGGCTTTCGTCGCCGACCGGCGCCCTGAGTTCCAGATCGTGCCGAATTCGGTGCTGGTTTCGATCGACTATTCACAGATCGAGCTCCGCTTGATGGCGCATCTGAGCCAGGAGCCATTTCTGATCAATGCGTTTCGAGCGGGCGAAGATGTCCACCGCGCGACCGCTTCGCTCGTCTACGGTGTTTCGATCGAGGACGTCACCGCCGATCAGCGGCGGGTCGCTAAGACCGTCAACTTCGGGCTCCTTTACGGTATGCAGGCTTGGGGCCTCTCCCGGGACACCGGTATGAGCCGCACGGAATCGCAGGCATTCATCGATCAATATTGGGCCCAACTGCCCAAGGTGCGCGAATACCTGGATGGAACTGTGGCTTTCGGAATTGCCAATGGGTATGTGCAAACACTGATAGGGCGACGCCGTGCCGCACCTGATCTGACATCGTCGAATCCAGCGCATCGCGCCGCGGCAGAACGAATGTCGATCAATATGCCGGTTCAGGGCACTGCAGCGGACATCATGAAGGTCGCCATGATTAGCGCGGAGCAACGGCTGCGTGATCTCGAATTGCCAGCCGCATTGATTCTTCAGGTACACGACGAACTGGTGCTGGAAGTGAGCGAAGAGGCGGTCGCAGAGACGATCGCTGCGGTACGCGAAGCTATGGAAAGTGCCTATCCGCTCGACGTACCTTTGCTCACCGAGGTTTCCATCGGCCCAAATTGGAACGAGATGGAAGATTACGTGGCTTAATGTCTGGCGAGATAGCAGCGAATTTCTTGGGAATCGCGAGGCTGTCCACGTAGAATTACCGTCAAGCGGTTATGTGCTCTCCACCAGCGTTTCGGAGTTCCAATTCACGTATGCCAACATATCACTATCGCTGCTCGGACTGCGGGCACTCGTTCGATTTCTTTCAAAAATTTGCCGATGATCCATTGACCAAATGCCCTGAGTGCGATGGTTCGATTCGGCGGATTGTTCAGCCTGTTGGGATCGTGTTCAAGGGTTCCGGTTGGTATGTCAACGACAGTCGCAATGCCAAGAATCCGACCTCGACGGCGAAGCCGGAGTCGACTGAGAAAGCCAGCGATTCGGTAGCTGCGGCTCCCAAGGAAACCAGCGAGAAAAAACCCGCCACCACGACGAGCGAATCCTGATGCGGGATTCGATGCTCCTTTGCACTTGCTCCTGTACCAGGGGCGTTCGATTCGAGCGCCCTTGCTAGGATAGGCAGGCAACCGTTCAACGGGCTGAAGCGAGCGGGCCCGATCGGTCCAGGAGCATCTCATGACAATTCGAGGCGAAATCAAAGCGATCCAGAGTCGCGATCCTGCGGCGCGTTCGGCGATCGAGGTCATATTGGCCTATCCAGGATTCCACGCGATCCAATTTCACCGGCTCTCACACCGGCTGTACGCAAGGGAACACTTCCTGTCTGCCCGGCTGGTTAGCCATCTCGGGAGATTTCTAACCGGAATCGAGCTGCATCCTGGTGCGACGATCGGCGATCGGGTTTTCATTGATCATGGCATGGGTGTGGTCATCGGTGAAACGGCCATCGTTGGAGACGACTGCACGCTCTATCAGGGTGTGACATTGGGTGGAACCGGGAAAGCACGCGGCAAGCGTCATCCGACGCTCGAGTCCAACGTGACGGTCGGTGTTGGGGCCAAGGTGCTCGGCGATGTCGTCATCGGTGAGGGCGCAAGAATCGGCGGAGGCGCCGTCGTGCTGCGTGACGTTCCCGCCCACACGACCGCGGTTGGGGTCCCGGCACGCGCTGTCGGTTGGACCGATCCCGCTTCCGGTAAGACGCGTCGAGTAGAGACCATGCCCGATCCCCAGCGCGACGCACTATTGGCCATTACACAGCGGATCGAAGAGCTCGAAGATGAAACGCGCAAACTGCGGAGCGCGCTCCATCAGGCAGAGGAAAATCGCTCGATTGGATGCGGAAATGGCTGACAGACTTCAGCTCTACAGCACGCTTTCGCGCAAAGTCGAGCCACTAGAAACCATTGACCCAGGCGTGGTACGCATGTATGTCTGCGGGGTGACCCCCTACGACAATGCACACATCGGGCATGCAATGTCTGCCATCGTCTTTGACATGATCAGGAGATACCTGGAGCACGCTGGATACGAAGTGCGCCACGTTGTCAATTTCACCGACATCGATGATAAGATCATCGTTCGCGCGCAGCGCGAGGGGGTGTCAGCCAGCGATCTGACCGAAAAGCTGATCGCCGATTTTCATCGGGAGCGCGAAGCGCTTGGGGTTCTCGCGGCCACAGCGTATCCGCAAGCAACCCATGAGATTCCGGCGATCGTCACGATGATCGAAGGGTTGATCGAGAAGGGTCACGCCTACGAAGCCGATGGAGATGTTTACTTCCGGGTGCGCACCTTCGGTGACTATGGAAAACTCTCCGGCCGTCAGGTCGATGACATGGTCTCCGGTGCTCGCATCGAAATCGACGAACGAAAAGAGGACCCGCTCGACTTCGCGCTTTGGAAGGCAGCCAAGCCCGGCGAA
>JBBQPB010000292.1:0-3181 GCA_038331435.1 Thermomicrobiales bacterium
GCGACAAATAACGAGACAACATAACTAAGTATCGTCTCCGGAAACGCTCGGTGGTACGCAGCCTCCGGAGTGCCAGCGTCGGCTTGCGTGGCAAACACGATGACGTAGGAAACGATAAGTGCGGCAACGATCATCAGAATCAGGTGCTTCTGATTGAGTTCGGCTGCCAATAGCTGCGCCTCATCCGTCGGAATGATTCCAAAACCGATGAACAAACCGCCGACCAAGGTTATCCCAACATCCATAAAGAGTGCCTCCACACCAGGCTGCGGCTCCGCTTCGTCATTGGGTTCGTCTCGCTGATACCCGGCAAAGATCGAATTCGCGATCGATGCTCCGATGCTGAAAGGGATGGCTTGTAGCGCGATGCTTCTGATCGTCATTGCTAGCGGATCGCCAGGCGAAATGCGCTGCAAAACGAATAACAGCGTTCCGCCGAGCACGGCGCCGATGGCCAAAACCTCGATTGCCTGGTCGACCGCGCCGCGGAGAGTCGGATCCTGCTTAAAGCCTGCGTAATAGGCAAGCCCAATGTTGATGGGAAATGCCAGGCCAACGAGCACTAGGACCTTCCAGATCGGCAGCCCAGCGCCAATCGACCACATCTCCAGCGTGAAGATCATTGGCACTCCGAAGATGAGCGCCCCGGTCACTGCTCGCGCCAGGTCGCGCCATTCATCACGCCATGTGTGCGGGGACGCGGTCGTAGGCATTCGGGCAATTTCCATTAGCAGGACTCAAACAACATGGGCGTCGGCAGAATGATACAGGTGCTTCCTGTACATTGAACGCATGTTTGCGAACCACCCAGACGGGCGGACGCGGAGGGTATGGAGGTACACAATATCATGCTGCGACGGATAGCGGGATCGCCTGATGGAATCGTAATGTTTGCTTTCCTGGAGGCGCTCCTGGGGTCAAGGAAGGGTGCCGACCGCGTGGAGGGTCTTTTCTCAAGAATACGAAACGCAAGTCGAGCACTGGAATACTGACAGCTCCAGCGGCGTCCTTCGCGCACCGGTCCTCGCAGCCGGACGCCGAAGGTCTCGTCCGGTTCGCTCGCGGTGGTCCCCGATAGATCGGTCATCTACCGCACCTATCGATTGCGCTCCCTTTTCCTAACCCCGCGAACCGATTATGAGGTTGCAGGTGGGTGCGAACGTGGGTTGGGAGAATTGGGGGCGCCTGGCACCGCCCAAGCTCACTTTACCTTCAATCCCCTTCCGGGGACTGAGTGAGAAGAACCGCCGCAGACTTGAAATCTGCGGCGGTGTTTTCCCTGGTTCGTTAGAGACAGGGTTACTGGTCGAGACGTTCCAGCGTTTTGGCGAATTGCTCGATTCCAGCAGGCGTTTCCGGGTCGAGCTGAACGTGTACCTCTGACACTCCTTCGTCGGCAAAGCGATTAAGCAGGTCCGCGAGTTGGGCAGGATCGCCTTCAGCCGCTCCCATTGCCACCCTGCGGGCTCGGACATTGGGGTTGCCGGGAGTCGACTCCCACCCAGGAAGGTTGAAGGCAACGCCATTCGTGCGTTTGAGGGTAGCGGGATCGCGGTCGTTATTGACGCAAGCGATGTCGATCATGTCACGGATGCCGGGAATCAGACTCGGATCGTTGACGATGGGGCAGTTCCAGATGTCGGCGTATTGCGCGACCAGATCCAGCACGCGATTTCCGCCGCGCTCGATGCCCAGCCAGCCGCCGAGCGGAGTGCCAGCGATGGTGCCGATCATAATTGGCGGTCCGTCGGGTCTTGGCCCTCGAGGTCTCAGCTCGCATTCGACAGCTTGATAGAAGTCGCCCTCGAATGTCACCTCACCAGTACGCAAGAGGGGAACAATGATCGCCAGCGCTTCCGCGAATCGGCTTATCCGGTGATCGAACGGAAAACCAAAGGCCCGATATTCCGGCTCGTGCCAGCCAGCGCCGAGCGCAAGAACGAGTCGCCCGCTACTGATTTCATCGACCGTATCTGCCATTTTTGCGATCATTGCCGAATTCCGCCAACCGGTGCACAGCACATGTGGCCCGATTCGGATGCGTTCGGTGACCGCGGCTAACGCGGAAATCAGCGACCACGCCTCCCAGATTCCGTAGGCATCGATCCCCTCGAACGCGTGAATCAAATGGTCGGGAATCCAGACCGAATCGAAACCGGCAGCTTCTCCCGTGGTCACGAGTTCTTTGATCTCGTGCCAGCTCAGTATCCAATCTCGCTCGCGATCTTCGACGGTAGTGATGATGAGTCCAACGTCGATCGGTCGATTTCCCATGCCCGTTTCCTCCGTTCCGGATGTATCCGATCCTGCTCTATGATTCGCATCACCGGCATGGTACGGTGCTTTCCGCATTGACGAAAGTGGCTTTCAAAGGAGTTCAGGTGATGGCGGATCGGCAAGTCAAAGCGGCGGTAATTGGAGTGGGACTCCTGGGTGAACAGCATGCCGACCAGTATGCGAAGAGTCAGAAATCTGAGTTGGTGTTGGTACACGACGCTAATCCCGACCGGGCCAAGGCCGTCGGCGAGTTGCTTGGCGTGCCCTGGACCTCCACTCTTGCCGACGTTGGCGCATCGGATGCGGAGATCGTAAGCATTGCCACTCCGGACCATCTGCACCACGAAGCGTCGATTCGGATGCTGGAGGCCGGAAAGCATTTACTGATCGAAAAGCCGCTGGCTACGCGTACGAGTGAAGCGATGGAAATCGTCGAGCTGTCTCGCAGGAACGGCCGCAAGGTGACGATCAACCTCGGAAATCGGTGGATGGGTGGTTTTCAATCGATTCGCGAAGCCATTCAGGAGGGAGAGATCGGGGATCCTGTCTACGCGTACTGCCGCTGCAGCGACACAATCTGGGTGCCAACCGAGATGCTCTCCTGGGCAGGACGATCCGGACCACAATGGTTCCTTTTTGCGCACACCATGGATCTTATTCGCTGGTTTCTGGGTCAGGAAGCGAAAGACGTGTACGCAGTTGGGACCAAAAAGGTGCTGATCGAGAAGGGGATCGACGCATTCGATGCTATTCAGGCGGTCGTGAATTTCGAGAACACCTTCGTGACCTTCGAGACGTCCTGGATCCTCCCGGAGGCTTGGCCCGCTATTGTTGAGTTCGAGATCACATTGAATGGCACAGACGGGCGCCTGGGTTTCGATGGCATTCGCCAGGGGTTCGAGCT
>JBBQPB010000293.1:0-3177 GCA_038331435.1 Thermomicrobiales bacterium
CCATCGGCTCACCAACCCGCTTCACATCGAAGCCAATGCTGCCCAGAATCTCCAGGATGCGCGGACGGCTCTCCTTATCGGTGATGCCATAGAGCTTGGCGCCGAAAAGGAGGTTCTCCATGGAGGACATCTTCTTGAAGAAACTGGCCTCGACGCTCACCCGGTTGATATAGCGTTGCACGATCTTCGGATGCTTGACCGCATCGACATCGAAAATCGTGACACTGCCGGAATCAGGCACCGTCAGGGTCGAGATCACCCGCACGAGCGTGCTCTTGCCCGAACCGTTCGGCCCCAAGATGCCCACCACTTCACCACGTTTCAGGGTGAGCGAAACCCCCTTGAGCGCATAGGTATATTCGCCACGCTTCTTCTGAAAGCGTTTGCTGACATCACTCAGTTCGAGCGCGTTCTGGGCGTGTTTTATTGATAGGTCGACAGAATGTTTCACTGAGGGTTCTCCTCTTGACCGTCAGCGCAGGCGAAACGACACAAGCTGATGCCGCGCTGGAAGGCTTCGGCCGTGATGCGCACGGCGAATGGGTTGTAAGTGCGTTACCGGGAAGTTATTGGACTGGTCGCTGCTGGAAAATCACCAGGGACCGCGTCCGAAACAAGCACTGAAGTCGGGCAACTTCCGATGCCGATCGCTTGCTTCGAGGCACCGACCAATCCCTGCGAGAGGAGCGGGAGCGGCGAATGCCACGGCGTCGCCAATATTCACTTCGATTTGGCGGCTGGCCATCGTGACACCTTCCTTCCCGTACGAGGGTCATCGGTTCGCAGGGAGGACCCTGCAGCGTTCCATAGTGCGGTTCGGCTTCTTGAAAGTCAAGAATCTGCCCCCGCGTCGCAGGGCCATCGCATCTAAATCCTGGAGCGTTGAAAACGGCATACTGACGGTTTCAGCACGACCGTGGTGCTGCTGTGTGTCCGCGCCCCGCAGGCAAGGTCTCACGATGTCGTCCTTCCCCGTTCCCCGGATTGCTGACTGCTTTCGTGATCTGGATGATCCCCGTATCGACCGCACGAAACGCCACCAGTTGCTCGATATCGTCACCATCGCCCTGTGCGCGGTGCTCGCCGGGGCGGAGAGCTGGGTCGAGGTCGAGCAATGGGGTGTCATCAAGCTGAGCTGGGTACGGACCTGGTTGGAATTGCCCCATGGCATTCCCGCCCACGATACCTTTGGTCGAGTATTCAGCCGGCTGGATCCGGTGCAGTTGGAACAGGGATTGGTGCGTTGGGCGCGATTGCTGGCCACGGAAGCGGCGAGTGGCGACGGCGTGGTGGCGATCGATGGCAAGAGCGTACGAGCGGCGCGCGAGCCGGGGCAGCGGGCCGCTCATCTGGTCAGTGCCTGGGCCAGCGCCAGCCAACTGGTCCTCGGACAGGTCACCGTCGACGGCAAGAGCAATGAGATCACCGCCATTCCCCGCTTGCTCGCGCAGCTCGATCTGACGGATCAGGTGGTCACCATTGATGCCATGGGCTGTCAAACCGCCATTGCCGCCCAAATCCTTGCCCAAGGGGGAGACTATGTGCTGGCGCTGAAAGAGAACCAAGCCGCTCTGCTGCGTGAGGTCATGGACAGTTTTGTCCTGGCCGCCCCCCGGGACACGACCACGACGTGGGAGAAGGGGCATGGTCGCCGTGAGACGCGCACCTGTCACACCATCGATGATGCCGCCGTGATCGCCTGGCTCAATCCGGAGAATGCCTGGCCGGGACTGCGCAGCATTGCCGAGGTGGTTGGGACCCGGCAGATTGGGTCGGAACGCGTCTGCCATATCCGTTATTACCTGTCGAGTCTGCCGGGCGATGCCAAGCGGATTGCCCACGCGGTGCGCAGTCACTGGGGGATCGAGAACCAGGTGCATTGGGTGCTGGATGTGGCGTTTCGCGAAGATGCCAGCCGGGCACGGGTCGGGCATGCGGCCGCCAATCTGGCGGTGCTGCGCAAACTCGTGCTCAATCTGCTGCGCACCGATCCCACCCGGAGGGTGGGTATCAAAGCCAGTCGCCTCAAAGCGGGCTGGGATGACACCTACCTGCTGTCGATCCTGGGCGTTACCACTCGGCAGTAAGATGCGATGGCCCTGCCCGCGTCGGACGATGCGTTCACCATCTGACCTCGCCCGCGGTTGAGGTCAAGAGCGCATCCGGCGTCGCAGGGCATGCGTCACCGGCAAAGACCGTATTCAACACCCAATGGTCACCCCGGTTCGTTATGGACCGAGGTCATTTTGCTCATGCTTTTTCTTGTTTCTACCGAACTTACAGCGGGTAGACGAATACGTATATCATTCCATATACAAATATGCAGATGAATTGCCCGATGTGAGATTTCGGAGCAGTGCGGGAAGAGAGGTGAATCGTGGCTACGACGGTACGAGTGGAGGAACAACTTGCCGAGCGCCTGCGGGAAATCGCGATCGAAGAACGCCGGCCGATCGGGCAGGTGATTGCCGATGCCGTCGCCCAATATCAGAAAGAGAAGTTCTGGGTGGGTGTGCAGCGCGATTTTGCCCGATTAAAGTCTGACCCAGCTGCCTGGAAGGAATATCAGGAAGAAACCTCCCTTTTCGAGGGTACGTCGATGGATGGTCTCGAGAGCGAGCCACCGTATTACACCCCGGACGAAGAGGAGGGAATCCGTGCCGAGCACGCCAGAACCCTCCATGGGTGAGATCTGGGACGTTGATTTCGACCCTCGTGTCGGACGATAGCAGGGTGGCATCCGACCTGCGCTTGTCATTTCCAACGACCACTTCAACCGGTTGCCGAATGGCCTGCACTTCGTCGCGCCGATCACCGGCACGGATCGCAACATTCGATACCACGTTCGATTGCAGCCGCCAGAAGGCGGGCTCACCAAGCTCTCGGTCGTCATGTGCGATCAGGCCCGAGCGCAGAGCAATCGGCGCTTTTTGCGACGGCGCGGATCAGTTTCGCCGGAGATCCTCGCGCGAGTACAAGAGATCGTTGGAGCGTGCATCGACCGTTAGCGCAGCGCTGGTTGGAGATGCGGGGCCGACCCTTGGAAAAGAGTTGAGCGAGGCGGATCTGGTGTTTGTCGCCGTCGGGTCCGATCTCATCGAAGAGATAATCTCCCGGTAGCGTCCCGCCCATCGGCAGCGCACGTCGTAGGATGGGCGCCTCCTCCGTCACACGTCG
>JBBQPB010000294.1:0-3151 GCA_038331435.1 Thermomicrobiales bacterium
AGTTCTTTATTTTGCCGTTGACCACGTCTCGATACGCGTTCTGACCGTCGATGGTGATTCGACCAGACTCTGGTTGTTCCAGGTAATTGATACAACGCAGGAGCGTCGACTTCCCGCTTCCCGACGGTCCGATGATGCAGACGACTTCCCCTCGATCGACCGAAAGGGACACTCCGCGCAACACGTGCGTATCGCCAAAGCTCTTGTGAATCGCGTCGAGTTGACTCATTCGCTTCCCCAGGTGGGCTGAATTGGGAGCGGAACGCTTGCGGGACGACGGCGACGCCCGTAGCCGTTTTTCGTCCTCTTCTCCAGATAGCGCACCAAGAGCAACGCCGGATAGCCGACCAGGAAGTACAGGATGAGCACCATCGTGTAGATAGTGAAGTAGTCATACGTTCTGGAGATGATGATCTGGCCGCTGAACAGCAGTTCTTGCAGGGTCAGCGCTGAGACCAGAGACGTGTCCTTGAACAGTGCGACGAAATAGTTCCCCAGGGTGGGGATCACAATGCGTATCGCCTGGGGCAGAATGATTCGCCGCATCGTGAGGGCAGGACTCATACCCAGCGCGGCCGCGGCATCGAGCTGCCCGCGAGGAATCGCCTGGATGCCCGATCGATACACCTCGGACAAATATGCAGAGTAGTTGAGGGTCAACCCCAAAACGCCCGCGACGAATGGATCCAGCCGAATGCCAAGCGTGGGGAGCACGAAGTAGATGTAAATGAGTTGCAACAGCAGCGGGGTCGCCCGCATGAAATCGACATACGCGCCGGTCACGATGCGAAGCAGGCGATGTTTGGATAAGCGGCCAAGCGCGACAAAGACGCCCAGCACCAGCGAGAACACGATGACGATAAACGTCAGTTCGACCGTGATCTTTAAGCCCTCGATCAGCGCGGGCAACGCCTCTCGCGCGAGAGCCACATCAAATGTCGGGCGTTCCAATAACCGTGCCCTTCTGGTGCGAAATCAAAGAGAGATTGGCTGGCAGCGGCCCCAGCTCATCGCTGATGACCGCTGCCAGCCAGTTGCTTACGAAACGCCTGGCAGGTAGACGTTGTCGATGGGCAGTCCAAACTGCTCCAGAATCTGGCCAATCTGCCCATTGGCCCGCATCTCCGCGAGGGCGCGTGAGTAGGCGAAATTCAGGGTGCAATCGTCCTGACGAAGCCCGTATCGAGCGTAGCTGTACCCGTATTCCGAGATCAGAATCTCGGGCGCGTCGACATCCAGAACCACCAAATTGGTGCTGTCGTTCTGGAGTTGGTACGCCGCGAATTTCGTGTCGTCTTCCAGAATCACCGAAACACGGCCTTGCTCTGCAGCGGCAAATTCGGCGGTATTATCCTTGAAGGTCGTGACATCCGCACCGAGATAATTGAGGTATTCCGCAGCGGCCGAGCCACTGACCGCTCCCACGGTCACACCATCTCGAGTGAGATCATCATACGATTGGATGTTGTCGGGATTGCCGTCCTGGACGATCAACGCCGGGCCATACCACCACGCGGGGGCCGAGAAGCCAATGACCTTCAACCGGTCTGGCGTTTGATGAATATTGTCGGCAATGACGTCGATTTGCTCCGCCTGCAACGCCGGGATCAGGGAGTCCCATGGCATCATTTCGAACGTCACGTCCGTGATGCCGATCGCCTCGAGCACCGCCTTGTTGATCGAGACGTCGATCCCTTCCGGCTCATTCGAGCTCGAAAGGTACGTGTACGGGAAGTCCGGGGTAATTCCCAGGGTAATCCCGTTCGTGACGGCGTCTGCGTACGACGTATCGGTGCAGGCGAAGTCTGGAAGGCTCAATGGCGGAATCGTCCCCTCAGCTTCGGGAGTCTGCGCCATCGTAACTGGACTAATGAAAAAGAAACAGGCAACGAGAACCGCGATCAACTTTCGCATGAAATGTTCCTCTCCAATCCGTTAACGGTCGATTGAATCGACCCTCAGTAGCGCGCTAGCAGCCGCGCCCGCCCGATCGCCTCCTTCTACTGGATTGCCCACGGGTACCAGTGCGATTCGTTCACGACGCCGGAAGTATCACACAACCATTCGAGGGTTTTCTTACGAGTCGAGAACCATGTACTTGGCTCGCCTCACCGTTCCCCCGGTCCCGTTAATAGTCTGTCTCCTCGTAGAAACCCCACCCAATTCCCGGCACGTCCGGCGGGGAGATGCACCCATCCGGGCCGATGCCCGGCTCGGTGATGACCGGATTGGTCTTCACCAGCGACTCGTACCAGGTGGTGTTCGGAATCGCGCAGGCAATCGCCAGATTCGCCATACCGCCGCCGTGCACCTCGGCGCGCATGTTGAACGACTGCGCCAGATGGGCAACTCGCATCGCTCCCGTCACCCCGCCCTTGAAGTGCGTGCTGGTGCGCACCATCTCGCAGGCATTGAAGGCAATGAAATCGGCGATATTGAAATGCGCGCCGTCCGAGGTTTCGCCTGAGAGCAAGGGGATATCGACCTTGTCGCGCAGCCGGCGATAGGCGTCGATGTTGAACTCGCGCATCGGCTCCTCGTACCAAAAGAATCCGGCCTCGGCGAGCGCGCGCCCGACATAGATCGCATCGACCAGATCGAACCCGGCCGACCCGTCGTACATCAACTCGATGTCCGGACCGACATGATTGCGCAATGCCTGGCCCAGTTTGGCGTCCTGTTTCGGATCGCCCCACGCGTGCAGTTTGATGGCGCGGAACCCGAGGGCGAGACATTGATCGGCGATATCCAGGAACTCTTCGATGGTGGAATACGTGACCGTGCTGGCATAGACCGGGATGCGGTCCCGAAACCCGCCCAGCATCTTGTAGAGCGGCATATTGGCGACCTTGGCACTCAGGTCCCACAACGCAATATCGATCAACCCCAGCCCGTAGATTGGCGTCTCCTCCAACCGATCGAGCTCCCAGACCCGATGCCAGAGGTATTCCTTCATCAGCGGATCGAGTCCGATCAAATCATGCTTGATACCGCGCTCGATCATATCCTTCACGATCGTTCCATGACTGGAGAAGGAAACGCCGGTGACTCCTTCGTCGGTCTCGACGGTAATCTTGGCAACATCGTGCTCGGTGCCGGAACCGGGCAATCCCTTGCGCCAGACGAACTGGTGCTTGACCGGCACGATCGA
>JBBQPB010000295.1:0-3142 GCA_038331435.1 Thermomicrobiales bacterium
AGGCGTCAAGAAGCCGGGGCTGCCAATCGCCAAAGCAACTATGTCCGCCCGTCGCGTGTAGGATGCGAGGTCACGAGTCCCACTGTGGCAAACCGTCACCGTCGCATTTCTGCGTTGCAGAAGCGCAGCCAGTGGGCGTCCTACCACGTTGCTCCGCCCGATCACCACAGCGTGGGCGCCATCTATCTCAACCCCATAGTGATCGAGTAACGCGACACCACCACTCGGCGTACTCGGAGCCAGACAGGGGAGACCCAGATGCAGACGCCCGGCATTCACGACCGTGACGCCGTCGACATCTCTTAATGGGTTGAGTTGTTCGGAAACGATGCCCTTGTCGATCCGTGCAGGGAGCGGCATGAGCACCAGCACCCCGGTAATCTCTGGATTGGCGCTCAGCTCGGCCAGCGCAGTTTCCAGATCGGCATTGGTGCTGCCGCCAGGAAGGTCGATCGGGCGATGCTCGATCTCGACCCGCTTCATCGTCCTCGAGATCGACATTCGATACGCATCGGCCGACGCGTTCGGCTCGGCGGCAAGAGACACAAGCACCGGCGCCCGTTCACCATCGCGCAGGAGCTTCATCCGGGCAAGCCGAATCTGTTCGCGGAGCGACGTTGCCAACTCGCCTCCACGCAGCAAAACGGTCTCAGTGTCAATGGATGGTTGTGCGGTTATGGGAGATCCCTTTCCGGCTGTCGAAAACGGGTCATGCGATTCCCCATCGAACCAACCTGAATTAAGCCATAGATTGCGCCTGGACGGCCAAGAAATCGAACTTCCGACTCGGGTATCCCATCGATTTCGAGGGCGATCGACATGGTTACGCCACCAAACGCCAGCGTAACGACACCACGAGATGCTTGTTCGAGTTATCCGCACTAACAACGACAGTAGGCTTTCTTTACGGTGGACAACGTGTAACTGGAATTGACGGCCTGGCAACGGACTGCTAGCATGGTGTCATCGAGTCAATGAACGGTCCGCATGGACGTTGGTTGCCAGACCGCAGATGTGTCTATCTGTCACAGTACGGGGGTTTCGAATGACAGAATTTGGTCAGCTATTGAAGTCGCTTCGCGAGCGGCGCGGTGTTTCCCAGAGCAAGCTCGCCGAGCGGGCAGAATTCGACCACAGCTACGTCAGTCGCCTCGAAGGCGGCGCCCGCATGCCAACGCGCGATGCGGTCGACCGGCTGGGCGATGCGATGGACTTGAGTGAAGGCGAGCGAGACATGCTGCTGGCAGCGGCTGGTTTCTTGCCACGGGACTTCGCCAAGATTCTTTCTGCTGAGCCAGTGCTTGGTGAGGTCTTCTATCTACTGAGTGATGAACAGCTTCCGGCCGAATATAGGGAGAACATGCGTCAGGTGCTGCACTTGCTTGCTGAGCAGGCCCGCATTGCGATGCAAATCTCGACGATGGGACGCGTGTCCGCCACAGCCGCGTAACCTTCCTTACCCGACGCACTTCACGACTCCGCGCTATCGATCAAGTCCCCGCTTCGATCGTCGCCGGAGTCGCTTCATTTTTGACCAATTGGTTGGGTCAACCGAGCCAGCCGGCAGCTAGACTATGGTTGTACCTCCCGGCCCCACCGGGAACCCGGTTCTAGCCGGGCTAGAAACACGAGTTTTTCGTTGCCCGATTTCGCCCATCTTCATTTGCACACTGAGTTTTCCCTCCTCGATGGTATGGGACGTATCCCGGAATACATCGAGCAGGCCCAGAAGTCGGGTATCCAGCACCTTGCGGTCACCGACCACGGTGTCATGTACGCCGCCTACGACTTCTACAAGCAGCTTTCGAAAGCAGGTCTCCATCCAATCGTCGGCATGGAGGCCTATTTCGCAGAAGGTAAAGCTGGACCTCCGCCGCCAGACGCGTCGGACTCCGAGCGCAAGAAACGCCGCAAGGCCTATCATCTGTTGTTGCTGGCGGAGAACGAAACCGGCTATCGGAACCTCATGAAGCTCGCCTCGCAGGCGAGTTTGAACGGGTACTACTACCGACCACGCATCGACATCGACATGCTGGCCAAACATAAGGAAGGGATCATCGCGACCTCTGCCTGTCTTGGTGGCCCGTTAGCGAATAATCTCCTTTACGAACGTCCGGACATGGCGCGCGATTACGCGGTCAAGCTCGCCGAGATCTTCGGCCGAGAGCGCTTTTTCGTCGAGATTCAGGACCATGGGCTTAAAGAGCAGCTCCAGGTCAACAAGGATCTGATTTCCCTTGCCAAGTCGTTCGACCTTCCGATGGTCGTCACGAACGATGTCCATTACTGCAAACAAGCTGACTCGCCTGCGCAGGAGCTGTTGGTCTGCATTCAGACCAACACCACCCTGAGCGATCCCAAACGTCTCAAACCCGAAACCGATGAGCTCTATCTCAAAAGCCCGCAAGAGATGTGGGACCGGTTCGGCGAATTGCCAGGCGCGCTCATGAACTCGATGCGTATCGCGGAGATGTGCCATCTCGATCTCTCGCCGACAGGGTTCCAACTTCCCGATTTCGAGGTTCCCGGCGGCTACTCAAATCACGAATATCTGGAGCATCTGGTCAGGAAAGGCGCTGCTGAGCGCTACAACCTCTCAGATAGCGATGTCGAGAACCGGGTTGCCTATGAGCTCCGGGTGATCGGCAACATGAAGTTGACGAATTACTTTCTGGTGGTATGGGATTTTGTCCGCTTCGCCAAGGAGAATGGCATTCTGGTCGGACCAGGGCGTGGCTCCGCCGCTGGGAGCATCGTCACCTATTGCCTGGCCATCACCTCGCTCGATCCACTCAAGCACGGCTTGATCTTTGAGCGCTTCCTCAATCCCGACCGTCTCTCACTGCCGGACATCGACATCGATTTCGCGGATGACCGGCGCCAGGAAGTAATCAACTACGTCGTCGGAAAGTACGGCGACGATAGGGTCGCGCAGATTTCCACGTTTGGAACCATGGCCGCTCGCGGATCATTGCGAGATGTCGGTCGCGCCATGGGCATGCCGTTCAACGAGATCGACAAAGTCGCCAAGCTCATCCCCGCCGAACCGAAGATGACCATCGAGAAGGCGCTCGATCAGGTTGCTGAACTCAACACCATTATCGAAGGGGACAGGCGGCTGCGTGAGTTGGTCGACAACGCC
>JBBQPB010000296.1:0-3137 GCA_038331435.1 Thermomicrobiales bacterium
GGTGCCCAGGAAGGGACTTGAACCCCCACGACCGTAATGGTCACTAGCCCCTCAAGCTAGCGCGTCTGCCGATTCCGCCACCTGGGCAGGCTGCTGAATAGCCAGCCGATTATAGGGGTGCGCGCGAAACGCGTCAACGACCCAACATAGCAATCCGCGTGTCCCGATCATCGAGGCCTGACAACTGCGGAACTGGCCATGCGTCGAACCCGTTCACCCCAGCAGGAACTGCTGCCTCGGCATATCCGATCGCAAGCACTTGTTCTCCCACCGATTGCCCCAGATACCACATGCGCACCCGGTCATCTTCGATCAGTAGGAACGGCGCCAACACGCCACATTCGTCGAAAGAGCCGGCTGTCGGTTGCACTACAGGCTGGTCTATTACGGTCCACGGGCCAAACGGGGTCGGCCCGTAGGCAAGGCCGATCTCCCGGGTGGCATCCTGCAACGACGTGAAGAAGAGATGCCACTGACCGTCGGGGCCGTACAGCAGCGCCGGTTCGGCAATGCCGTCCCTGGTCCAATCAAGGCCCAGCGTCGTGCCTTGCAACACCGGCTGATCGAGCTTCGTCCACGTCAAACCGTCGGAGGAGGTCGCGCCGAGCAAGGTGACGCCCCACCCAGCAGTGCACTCGGTGTAGCAATGGCCGGCATAGACCATCACCAGGTGATCGCCGGAAATGGCGACGGCTGGACTGTAAATCGCGTCGTTGTCATACCAGCCAGGCGTGGTTGAAAGGATTGGGTTATCGGTCACCCGCTGAAAATGGACGCCGTCGGTCGATGACGCAACTGAGAGCATCGCTGGGTAGCCCATCGCGGGATCGCCCGCGGTTTCATAGCCGGAGTAATAGAGCAGGTAGGTGCCATCGATCTCGATAGCGAACGACGCTTCCAAATTCTCCTGCCAGCTTCCTTCGATTCCGCGCAGCACCAGTCCTGGGGTGTCGGTTTCGCCGGTGTCTACCTCGGTCCAGATCAAGCCGTCAATTGAGGTGGCAGAGCAGATTCCGGCTCTGACGTTTTCTGGAATGAAACCACTGGCAGGCACGATGTAACACGTGTAAAAGAGGCGGAGGAAGTCCTCTTCGGCGATGATGGCTGGGTCGCTGGCGATGTACTGACCACTGAAGACGGGGCTCTCGCGTTTTTCGAAACTGGGAACCCAGGGTGCGTCAGCAGGGCTGACGATGACCGGCGCAGCGGAGTTCTGACGCGCATTTGCCGCACTGGAACCCGACAGCGCTAGAGCTACCGCAATGAGGACCGACAAAAGGCAGAGCGTGCGCGCACACCTTGACAATACGTACACATGTCTGGTACGATTCCCTCTTGTGGTTGCGAGCCTTTGTTCGCAACCCGTATGAATTGCCTGGAACCGCGAGTGCTGCACGCACCAACTAAGTTACCACAACTCGGGGAGGCCTAAGCCGTCCCTTTTTTTTCGTGTCCGGCGGGTTGCGCATGTCTCCCATGCGTAGACCAGGATCGACGCCTGACACCAGAGGAAAAAGGAACCACCCGCGGCTCGTTGGACCCTACACCGCGGTCGCTCTGACCGCCGTCGGAAAACGAACACAAACGTGTGTCCGTCATCTCACTCTACTGGAGGCTTGCTAAATGGCAGGAGTCAACGGGAGCGTTGCTGAGCTTCCGCCGATCGTTAGTGCCGATCGGCAGGTATCATCGAACATTGGTATCGGGCGACGAACCTATTCTCGCATTCCCACCGCCCTCGAGATGCCCAACCTGGTGCAGATTCAGTTGGAGTCGTTCGACTGGTTCCGCCGCGAAGGGCTGCGCGAGCTGCTCGACGAAATCTCTCCCATCACTGATCACCACAAGAAGATGGAGTTGTCTGTCTTCGAGCCCCGCTTCGACCCGCCCTGGCATCGAATGCCGGAAGGGGAGGACAGGGAGCGCGCCAAGATCGACCCGCGCGTTTGTGAGGTGTGGTGCCGCGAGCGTGATATGACCTACGCCGCCCCGTTGCGGGTGTCGGCGCGTCTCGTTATGCACGAAACGGGCGAGATCAAGGAAACCGGACCGGATGGCATCTTCCTCGGGGACTTCCCGATGATGACCACCGCCGGAACGTTTGTTATCAATGGCGCGGAGCGCGTGGTCGTCTCGCAGCTCGTGCGTTCGCCGGGTGTTTACTTCGATCGGGTTCCCGATTTGCAGTCGGGCAAGCTGTTGACATCTGCCAAGCTGATCCCGAATCGCGGCGCGTGGCTCGAATTCGAGACCTCGAATCGCGACATCATTTCTGTCAAAGTCGACCGCAAGCGCAAGATGCCGGTCACGATTCTGTTGCGTGCCCTTGGCTACGAATCCAACGAAGATCTCCTTGAACTCTTCTCTGATGTCGATACCGGTGAGGATCGCCGGTTCATCCAGGCGACCCTCGAAAAGGAAACAACCAAGAGCAAAGACGAGGCGCTCATCGAGCTCTACCGTCGCCTGCGTCCCGGCGATCCGCCGACACGCGACAACGCGGTGCAGATGCTCGAAAACCTTTTCTTCAATGACCGTCGCTACGATCTGGCGCGGGTCGGACGATTCAAACTGAATCACCGTCTCCATTCGGACGACCGCGATACAGAGCGAGAAGTCTCCCAGCGAATCCTCACCAATGAGGATCTCGTCGAGATCATTCGCGAGATTATCCGACTCAACAACAACATTGGAGAACCGGACGACATCGATCACCTGGGCAATCAACGCATCCGCGCGGTCGGCGAACTGATCCAGATGCATGTTCGTACCGGGTTCCAGCGCCTCGAGCGCGGTATCCGCGAGCGCATGACCCTGGTCGACCCGGAGACGGTTACCCCACAGACGCTCATCAGCACCACCCGGCCAGTTATGGCGGCAGTGCGTGAGTTTTTCGGTGGCAGCCAATTGTCGCAATTCATGGACCAGACGAATCCGCTGGCCGAGCTCACGAACAAGCGCCGTCTGTCGGCTCTTGGACCTGGTGGTCTCAGCCGCGATCGCGCCGGTATGGACGTGCGCGACGTTCACCCGTCCCATTACGGTCGCATCTGTCCGATCGAAACGCCAGAAGGTCCGAATATCGGTCTGATCGGCTCATTGGCGACCTATGGAAAGATCAACCAGTACGGCTTCAT
>JBBQPB010000297.1:0-3112 GCA_038331435.1 Thermomicrobiales bacterium
AAGCGAGCTCCCCCAACACACCGTCATACCTGCTTTCGAAGAGATGGCGCGACTCGCTATCGATCTCGATGCGGTGCTGGAAACGCTCGATCGCTGGATCGCGCACGTTCCGTTGGAACCGTTGGGCGAGATGTCTCAACCACTCGAGCGTTTCCTGCTGGCGTTCGACGAGGCGGGAAAGTTGATCGATCGCTTTCTCATCTTCCTGAATCGTGAGATCGCCTTCAATCGCGCCTACCTGGCCAATCGCGCCAACCGCAATCACACGACGATTGGCGAACTGGCCGATTTCCTGATGCTGGAGGAGCAAATTCCCCCGTCACCGGCACGGGAAATGGCTGCCCGGGTGATGGGTCAACTGCGCGATGAGGGAGTCGAGACCAGCGGCATAACCAGTGCAATGGTCGACTCAGCGGGCATGCTAGTCCTGGGCCGCGAGCTTGGGATCGAGTTCGAAACCATCAGCCGCTATCTGGCCCCGCGCCGCTTCATCGAGCGCCGGGCTGGATTCGGCGGACCGGCGCCGATGGCCACTCGCGCCTGGTTGAGCGGTGAGCAGCAACGCCTGGCCGACGATCGCGCCTGGGTTGCCGAACGACGCAGTACGCTGGCCGAAGTCGAGTTGGCGATGAAGTCGCTGGCGAACGAAACGCTATAAATCAAGCGTCCAGGGTCAACTGATCGAGGGCAAGTCGAGATCACGTGATATCGAGCACTGAACCACGCACATCGGTACCGACAGGTCGCCCACGTATACTTCCCATTCGCATCGTTCGTATGTTTTCTAGACGAGGTAATTCCCATTCCCCACAACAGCATAGCGACTGGCCGGCCAACCGAACATGCCCTGTTGGTGGCCGTAGATAAATACGGTGTCACCTGGAACGTGCAGGATTCGCTGGAAGAGCTTGCCCGCCTGGCGGAAACGGTCGATGTCGAGGTGATCGGGGCGGTTACGCAGAAATTGAGCCATCCCGTAGCCAGGACCTATGTCGGCAAGGGCAAACTGCAAGAGATCAAGGACGAACGAGAAGCGCTGGGCTACGACCTGGTCATCTTCAATGACGAGCTGACACCCTCCCAACAACGCAATCTCGAAAAAGAGCTCGACATCAAGGTCATCGACCGCACCGCGCTAATTCTCGATGTCTTCGCCAAACGCGCGCAGACGCACGAGGGCCGTTTGCAAGTCGAGCTGGCGCAGCTGGAATATCGCATGCCGCGCTTGACCGGGTTGTGGACCCACCTTTCCCGCCAGGCAGTCGGCGGGGTCGGTTTGCGCGGTCCGGGTGAAACGCAGCTGGAAACCGACCGGCGCGAGCTTGGCAAACGCATCACGTTCATCAAGGGCCAGCTCGCCGATGTGCATCGCCACCGGCAAATTTACCGTGACCATCGCCGAAATCAGAACATGGCAGTTGTTGCATTAGTTGGCTACACAAATTCCGGAAAGAGCACGCTGCTCAACCGGTTGACCGATGCCGGGGTGCTGGCGGAAGACAAGCTCTTCGCGACGCTCGACCCGACCACGCGACGGATCGATCTTCCCGGCGGTCGAGCAGTGCTCATGACCGACACGGTCGGTTTTATCAACAATCTCCCGACCATGCTGATCGCGGCGTTCCGCGCGACCCTGGAAGAGATCAACGAAGCGACCCTGCTGGTGCATGTGGTCGATGTCACGCATCACAACGCGGTCGAACAGTTCGCAACGGTCAATGAAGTGCTGGAAGATCTCGGATCTGATGGCAAACCGACCGTGATCGCGCTCAACAAATCCGATCAGATCGACACGATTTCTGAAGAAGCTCTCGCGCGATTGCGGGAAACGATCGGTGACGAGTGGCCGGTCGTGACCATCTCCGGGTTCACCGGAGCGGGCGTTCAAGCGTTGCTCGGTGAGATCGAGCTCGGGCTGGAAGCTGAGCAGCGGTTCGTCGATGTCGAGCTGGTGGTGCCATTTTCCCGGCATGATCTGGTCGATCGCTTTCACAACACGGGACGCGTGGAGGACACCCGTTACGACGAGCGGGGAACGGTTCTCTGCGGAAAACTTCCCGAAGCGCTCCTCGCTGGGTTCGCGCCCTATCTGTCTGTTATCGGAACTGGCGTTGCCACAACCGAGGTTGAGGATCAGGGCGCCGTCGCCTGAAGCGTTCGGGCGTTACCGCGCGCGGAATCTCGTCGATTGTTTGCAATAGGAGTCGTCGTGAGCGCCGGACCTTCGAGGAGCATTTCGTATCGCGATGCCGGCGTCGATATCGACCAGGCGGCGAAGAGTCTGGGTGCCATTGCTGGGTTTGCCCGGGCGACCGGGACACCCGGGACCGCGGGTGCGATCGGTCACTTCGGAGGGATCTTCAAGCTGCCTGCCGGTGAGGATCGATTGTTGATCGCCAGTGCTGATGGGATTGGCACCAAGATCAAGCTGGCATTCCTGATAGGCGGATGGGCGCACAAACGCGTCGGTGGCGATCTCGTCAACCATTGTGTCAACGACATTCTGGCCTGCGGCGCGCGACCGCTCTTTTTCCTTGACTATATCGCGATGGGAAAGATCGACGCTGAAGCGCTCGAAGGGCTGGTCGAGGGCATGGCCGAGGCGTGCAGTGCGAACGGTGCAGCCCTCATTGGTGGCGAGACCGCCGAGATGCCGGGACTCTACGCAATCGGCGAGTACGACGCGGCTGGTTTCATTGTGGGCGAAGTGGCGCCGTCGGCGTTCATCGATGGAAGCGCGATTCGACCGGGTGACGCGCTCATCGGATTGCCCTCGGTTGGATTGCACACCAATGGTTTCAGTCTGGCGCGGTTGATCGTCGGACTGGGCGAAGATCCGGACGACGACTGGGGGCGACTCGCGCAACCACTTCCCGAAGGGGACGGACAGTCGATTGGGGAAGCCTTGCTGGCTCCGCATGTCACTTATTTCCCGCAGGTCTCTCCCATGGTGAGTGAGGGGCCGATTCTTGGAATCGCGCACATTACCGGTGGTGGATTGATCGACAATGTTCCGCGCATGTTGCCCGAGGGGATCTCGGCGTGGCTCGATCAATCGACGTGGACGGTGAATCCGCTCTTCAGGTATCTTGTGGAGTCTGGCAACGTCGAA
>JBBQPB010000298.1:0-3103 GCA_038331435.1 Thermomicrobiales bacterium
GAAAAAGGCGGGCGTGCGCTCGCGGCCGAAGAGGCCGGCGGCTTTGGCGCCAAGCACGGTCGAGGCAAGAGCGGTGGGACTGGTTTCGGACCGCTCGGCGGGAACACCGATCCCGAGCCCATAGACCACCCGGTTCTCCTCCGATGGCCACCCCTGCGAAACCACGCCGATTCCGCCGCTGGTGCTGACATCGAAGGTGTAGGAGGAGCGAAGTTCCCGATACCTGTTGGTCACGATCATGAGCTGCTCGACCTGTGGTTCCGCGATTGCGGAGAGCCGAAAGGTCACTTCGATCGGCTTCAGGCCCACAAAGAAGTCTTGCAGGCTAGGAACTCGCACCTCGGCCTTGGCGGGATCGAGAAGGAACGGAAGACGGTCGACAGAAATAGCCAAGTGGTCGACGAACTTCTGGCTCCAGGCAACGATTTCCTCCGGGGACGCCGAACCGTCGCCATCGGCATCGAGATCGGCGATCAGGAGCTCCTTGGCCAGTACCCCTCCCCCGATCGATATGGTGAGCTCGACGCGATCGGGCGAAAGATCAACCTGAAGATGCTGCAGAAGCTCATCGGCCGGATGGGCAGCGGCGGGCTGAGCCGCGCTGAAACCGACGAACAGCAACAGCAGAATCGGGAGTAGTCGATAGCGGAGAAAGACGACTTTCATGACGCGCTCATTGTGCGGCTTGGCGAGGTGATGGTGCAGGGATTGGCCTCGACTACGTCGAGACGCGAACGTGCATCGGAACAGGTGTCCAGTTCTCGCCAATTGCGATGTCGATTCCCGCGTCACGCTGGGCGGTTCAGTGCGCTTTGCGGAGCTCGGCGGCGGTTGCCAACAGCGCTTGCGCGTCGATCTTACCGACCCAATAGCGTTCAGTGGCCCATTCGAGCTCGCGGTCGCGTCCGATGCCGGGATAGCCTGCGATTGTCGAAATTGCCATAGGTTCCTTTCCTTCGTTGTCGTCGAGACGATGCTTCACTATCACAGATGCAGGTTGCCGAAGTCGTCGGGTCGTTCAGAAAGGCGAAGATCTCAACGATCCCGAGAGGAACTCCACCGGGTATCTCATCAATCCCAGGTGAGCGTCGAGCCAGAGCGGTCGCCGGCGACACGGTTTTCGAAGAAGTTTTTCTCATTGCGCAAGTCGATAATTTCGCTCATCCAGCAGAAGAAAATGTGCGTACCCCACGAGCGCGAGAGACCGAGGCGATCCGGGCGGTGAAATAACGAACGCAGTCACGAAAAAAATCGGCGGTCAAGCTGAGCACGCCGCTCGGCAGCCAGTCTTTGGCGTACGCGATCTCGCGCTCGACGGCGCGGTCGATACAACGGAGTGGAAGGCGTGCATTTTGAACGGGGGCGCTCAGCAGCTCCTGCATCATGCAGGCGGCTCGCTCGAAGAAGCCTGCGAGCAATGCCAGGACTACTGGATCTCCGTCGGCATCACATCGTCGAAAATCGGGCTGGTCCGCATCCGCTCCGACCGCTGGCGTAAAATCTCCGCGCTCATCAAGATCGCCACCGAGGTCACGATCAACAAGGTCGAAACCGCGGCAATTGTCGGATCGATCTCCTGCCGCAACCCATCCCACATCTTGCGCGGTAAGGTCACCGCGCCCGTTCCACTAATAAAGAGCGCCACGATCAGCTCGTCGAACGAGGTGATGAACGCAAACAGCGCCCCCGCGAAGACCCCCGGCCGGATGATCGGAAAGGTCACAAACCGGAACGTCTGCCAGCGGTTCGCGCCCAGATTCATCGCCGCGTATTCCAACCGCTCGTCGAACCCATAGAGCGTTGCCGATACATTGATAACCACGAATGGCAACGCTAGTGCGGTGTGCGCCAACGCCAGCGCCCAGGGGCTTCCCACGATCTGGATGCGGGCGTAGAAGAAATAGACCCCGATCGCGACGATGATCCCGGTGATCACCAGAGGCGACACCATGAACGCGTTCGCCAGCCCTTTGCCACGAAAGCGGCCACGCACCAGCGCCAGCGACGCCATCGTCCCGAGAATCGTCGCCAGGATTGCCGTGACGCAGGCGATCCAGATGCTCAACCAGGTCGCGTCGATCCAGTCACTGCGGTCGAAGTACTTCCGGTACCACTGCAGGGAGAGCCCAGGCGGGGGAAACTGCAAATAGCTGGCCGAGCTGAACGACACCGGGACTACGACGAAAATCGGGAATATCAGATAGAACAACACCAGCCCGGTGATGATGTACAGGATCACGCGCGTAACGGAGAAGCGTTTCACTTGCGCGTTCCTCCGTAGAGCTTGTCCACCCCCAACACTTTGTTGAAGATCAGGAAGATCAGGAGCGCGATAACCAGCAGCATCAGCGCCAGCGCCGCTGCGAAGCCCCAGTTGAGGGTATTCACCTGCTGAGCGATCAACATCGAAATCATGATGTCTTTCGGCCCGCCGATCAGCGCCGGAGTGATATAGAACCCAAGCGAGAGGATGAACACCACCAAACACCCCGCCGCGACTCCCGGCAGCGAGAGGGGTAGGAAGATATGCCGGAACACCCGCGCGTCGCTCGCGCCCAGGTTCGCTGCCGCTCGCAGATAGCTGCGGTCGATCCCGCGCATCACCGAATACAGCGGCAGAATCATGAACGGCAGCAGGATATGCACCATACCGACATAGACTGCCAAGCGCGTGTTGAGTAGTTGCGTCGGTGCGTCCTGGAAACCCAGCTTGATCAAAAGCTGGTTGACCGAGCCTTCACGCCCCAGCAGCACCATCCACGCATACGAGCGCACCAGAATGCTCGTCCAGAACGGAATCAGCACGAGGATCAGCAGGAGGTTTGCGCGCGAATTCCGGATCGACGCCAGCACATAGGCGACCGGATACCCCAGCACTAACGTCAGTAACGTCACGACTCCGGCAATGCGCAAAGTGATCAGGAAGACGTGAACATACCCGTTGCTCGGAATCGACAGGAAGAGAAATTCCTCGTGCCGCCGTATATTGGTCAATTTGCGGAAGTTGTCCAATCCCCAGACGGGATCGTTGAACGACCGCGCCAGCATCGCGGCAACCGGATAGCCATAGAACAAAAAGAGAAAGATCAATGCCGGTAGCAGC
>JBBQPB010000299.1:0-3081 GCA_038331435.1 Thermomicrobiales bacterium
AGAGCGATTCTCATGAAGGTTGACCGTCTGTTCGACGATGCGTGACCACGGAACACTCGCTGCGGCGAGGAGGTCCCTCCGCTTCGGTCGGGACGACGAAACGGCGGAAGCGTCAACCTCCCTGCAAACCGCTGTAGGCCAGCTGCCCGATACGAAAGCACCGCTATCGACCAGTTACTAACTGCACAGCAACGTGTGCCCTCCTATCAATCAGCATGGGAGGATTCCTGGGACTCGCGGCCGTTTCGCAGGCCGCATAAGGCCTTCGGAACGAATAGAAATTACCCGCTGCTCAAAGTGCCTATCTGACCGACGCTGGCCCGGTCGTTCAAATGGCTACGCCACTCGCAACGGGAACGCTCGACGTTCCTGAGTTCGACCGAGAAGCAGTCATTGCGGCGATCCGCAAAGAGTATGCAGGAAAGAGCACATTTCCCCATTTCCTGGTGTCGATCTGATTCGCTGGAGTCGTGCGCTACGTGGTTGACCTCGACTCCACGCGTTTACCTACTACAGCAGCGGCGGTGATTTCTACCCCTAGCAATATTCCACAGTTTCTATCGATTACCGTCAAATTGGATCCAACAGAATCGTCGCGTCGGACTTACCAAACCCTCCGGCAAGAACATTTGGCCTCGCTATCTCAAGGCAACGAGCACCATTGACAACGATCACGCGGATTGCGTACTGTATGTTGCATGCACTATGCAACGAATTTCCGTGTCGACGTCAAGACTAGGGAACAAGCAGCTTATGAAGCGCTTCGGAGCGCGATCACCAGAGGGCGCTGGGCCGAGGGTGAGCCGCTGGTCGGCAGCCGCATCGCCGAAGAATTAGGCGTTAGTCGCATCACGGTTGCCAATGCGTTCAAGCGCCTTTCCGCCGAAGGATTCATCACACTCGTTCCTCATAAGGAAGCCATCGTCGCCCATCTCGATCCGGCAGCCATCCGTCAAATCTACTTAATGCGCACAGAACTCGAAGCGCTTTCCGCCCACGAATCTGCCCACCAAATCACTGAAGTCGATCTCGCCGACCTTATTGCCATCAACGACACACTCTCGCAGGCGCAAAACGGATCAGAACCCGACATTCGTCAGCTCCGCGGCATAGACATCGATTTCCATCGCCGGTTGCGGCGCATTTCTCGCATGCCCCTGCTGATTGTCATACTCGACAACCTTGCCGATCAGGGAGAAGGGTACCGGGCCCGTTTGCTGGATACCCGCTTTCTCGTGGTTCCTACAGGGCAACGCCATCTGCCGATCATCGCCGCGCTGGAACGTCGCGATGGAGAGGCGGCCGCGGCCGCCATGCGTCTACATGTCCAGGAGGGTCTTGACGCCTTCATGGAGTTGTTGAGTCGCCGTTGATCAACGCTCTGATCCGGCTCCTGAAGGTAGTCCAGATCGGAGCGACACCGCTGGCATGGTGCTAGTGGATACGTTACAGAAGCCGGCAGAGCTGCCGGAAGAAACGAGTGGAGGAAACCGCGCATGTCATCGATCGACAACGCAGTCACCCAGCGACTGAACCAGCTCATTCAGGATAGGAGAGCAGGAGCACTCAACCGGCGCACGTTCCTGAAAGCCACCACGGCCCTCGGTCTAAGCATCCCGCTGGCAACGGCTTTCGAGCGCGGTGCCCTGGCGACGTTGCAGGATGCTCCCGAGGGTCAGCTCGATATCGCCATGCAACGCGTGCTCGTTTCACTCGACCCGCATGGACCCCAGAGCGTCGAGGAACCAACCGCGGTCATCGCGACTCACATTTTCGGCACCCTTCTCACTCGCGATGCAGCAACAAGCGAGTTGCTTCCCTCCCTTGCTACCGATTGGTCGGCCGAAGGCAACTCCTGGACCTTCAATCTGCGAGAAGGCGTCACCTGGCAAGATGGCACGCCGTTCACCTCAGCAGACGTGCAAGGCTCGCTGCAGCGTGTGATTGATCTGGAAGGTCCGCTTGCCCCGCTCTGGGCCACCGTGGCTGAGATCGCCACACCGGACGACTTGACCGTCACCATTACGACCAGTGAGCCGCTGGGCACCGTTCCTGCCAGTTCGACGCTGCTCTTTATCACGCCCGCCGCAGACTCGAATGAAGAAGGATTCTTCGACGATCCGGTCGGTATCGGCCCGTATGCCTTTTCGTCCTGGGAGCGCGACTCGCAGATCGAGTTGGTGGCCAGCGACAGCTACTGGGGAGAGCCGGCGTCGGTCGGCACGCTCGTTTTCCGTGACATTCCGGAAACCGCCGCCAAGGCAACAGCTATCGAGACCGGCGAAATCGACTTCACGTGGGGTCTGCCGGCCGATCAGCTTCCGATCCTCGCCGAGAATGAGGAGTTAGTAATCGACAGTACGCCGTCATATGCGTACTACTTCAACTGGTTCAACTCGTCTCGCGAACCGTTCAACGATCCACGCGTCCGCCAGGCGATGAACTATGCAATCGACCGGGAAACCCTCGCGGCCGACCTCCTCCAGGACGTTGGTGTTGTCGCGACCGCACCGATTCCTTCCACCGTCTTCGGCTGGTCTGAGCAAACGCCGTACACCTACGATCCCGAGAAAGCCAAGGCACTGTTAGCCGAGGCCGGCTATCCCGACGGTTTCGACACACACGTCATCTGGGTGCCCGGTTCCGGACCGCAGGATCGCGAGCTGATCCTTTCGTTCATCTCGAACTGGGCTGATATTGGCGTCAATGTTGAAAGCATGGAAATGGAGCAAGCCGCCTGGCTTGAGAAACTCCTCGCGCTCGACTGGGACATGGACTTCCAGACCAACACCGTCCGCACTGGCGATGCCGACTTCACACTGCGCCGCCTCTACACCTCGACGGCAAATCGCAATGGTTACGCCAATGAGGAGCTGGATGCGCTGCTGCTGGAGGCAGCGGCCGAGTCCGATCAGGACGCACGCCTCGAGCTCTATGCGCAGGCCAACAAGATCATTTGGGACGATGCAGTCGGCATCTTCCCGTTCGATCTCCAAACCAACTACGTCATGAACAAGCGAATTGAAGGCTTCGAGCCGACGCCAAGCACGATTCCGAATTTCGCAACGGTGACCATCTCAG
>JBBQPB010000300.1:0-3058 GCA_038331435.1 Thermomicrobiales bacterium
TCAGTTGACCTGGATGGATGCCAAGGTCGATGACTGGGTGGTGACACCGCGAATCGGCAAACCGGTTGAGATCAATGCGCTCTGGTACAACGCGTTGCGTTTTTTGGCAGCAGAATATGCCCGCCGGAATGATTCCCGCGCCGCCGGACATGAGACGCGTGCCGAGAGGATGCGAACTAATTTCCTGAATCGGTTTGTTCACCCGGATCGGATCTGGATGGCCGACGTCGTCGACGGACCGAACGGAGATGATTGGTCATTACGTCCGAACCAGATTTTCGCACTCTCTTTGCCCTACCCGCTCGTCGAGGGTGGATTGGCGGCGACAGTTCTGGAAATTGTCGGACAGGCGTTGTTGACGACATACGGGCTGCGGTCGTTGGCTCGAGATGACCGGGCGTATATCGGTACATACACTGGAGATCGAGTCAAACGGGATGGTGCCTATCACCAGGGGACTGTGTGGGCGTGGTTGCTTGGACCGTATGTCGAGTCGCACTGGAAAGTGATGGGCGATCGGGAAGCGGCGCTCGCGATGCTCCGACCCTTTGTTCACCATCTGCGGGACGCCGGTTTGGGATCAATCTCCGAGATATTCGATGGCGACCCACCCAACCACCCGCGCGGAGCTGTTGCGCAGGCGTGGTCGGTAGCAGAAATACTCCGGGTGTGGAGATTGCTGAATTCGAAGTGATCAGGTTTGTGTGAAAGTCAGGTGTGGCGGATGGCAATGAGTAAGAAAAAGGAACAAGCAGATGAGTTGTTTTTGAAGGGCGTTGGGCAACCTGCCATTCGAGCATTTAATGAAGCTGGATGTTCCCGTTTCGAACAGCTCTCCGGTGTCAGTCGATCCGAACTTGCTGCATTGCACGGGGTCGGACCGAAGTCACTTCGCATCATCCAGCAGGCGTTGATCAATGGCGAGCTTGAACCGATGAGGTAGTTGGTCCAAGGAGAGACTCTGCCTATCGACTCCAGAGTGCTGAGATGAGTTGCGTTCGTGCAGAAATCACATTGATCGAGGGTGTTGCCGCTGGAACGTTTGACCGGGCATCGACGGAAATGTCGCATGAGCCGCACGAAAACGTGATGGTGGCCACACAGAGCGCAAGGGTGCAAAGACGGAGATTCAGGCAACGGCGTGGCCTGGAGCGCATAGGAACGCCTCCTCAAGAAGTCATCTTGCTCGACGAACGTGTGTGGAATCTGCTTTGAGTAGAATAGAAGTTACGACATGACCGTTTCGCTATTGCTCCTGCAGATAAGCGAGCACGGCAAGCACTCTCCGGTGGTCACTATTGGAATCTTCGAGCCCGAGCTTTCCAAAGATGCTGGTGACATGCTTTTCCACTGTGCCGGCTCCCACTGAGAGGCGGTCTGCAATCGCCTGATTCGATCTGCCTTCCGCCATGAGCGATAGAACCTCTTGCTCTCGTGCGGTCAGGGTTGTCACCCGATCATCTCGACGCCTGCGGGTAACGATCTGGGCGACGACTTCCGGATCGAGCACTGTTCCACCTCCCGCCACTCGTCGGACCGAGTCGACAAAATCGGAGACATCAGCGACCCGGTCTTTGAGGAGATATCCGATTCCTTCCGCGCCTGTGGCCAGTAGCTCCGCGGCATAGCGCTCTTCCACATACTGCGAGAGCACCACGATGCGGGTGCCGGGAACCTTCTCCCTGGCTTCGACCGACGCCCGCAACCCCTCATCGCGAAAGCTGGGAGGCATGCGAACGTCAACGATCGAAACATCCGGTCGCAACGTGATGACGGCTTCGACAAGTTCGGGGCCGGTTCCGACGCGACTCACCACATCGAAACCGGCATCGATCAGCAGCCAGGCAATACCCTCGCGTAGCAAAACCGAATCATCCGCAATTACAACCCGCATGGAATCTCCGCATAGACTCGGGTGCCGCCATCACGTGGGCTGACAACCTCGAATTTCCCGTCCAACGCCGCAACGCGATCCGCCAGACCGCCAAGACCGTGGCTCCCGGTCATTGTCGCGCCACCGCTGCCATCGTCCCAGATATCGAGCAGGAGAGACTGCCCCTCTTGCATGACACGGACGCTCGCGCGGGTGGCGTTGCTATGTTTGGCTACATTTGTCAGGCACTCGGCCACAATGAAGTAGGCGGTTGACTCCACTGCCTCGGCGGGCCGTTCTTTCAGAAGCACGCTGACGGTGACCGGAACCGGGCAGCGCCCGGCAATCGATGAAATTGCTGCATCGAGTCCACGATCGGTTAGCACAGCCGGGTGAATACCGCGTACCAGCTCCCGTAGTTCGCCGAGGACCATCTTGGCCTCTTCGTGGGATTGATTCACCAGATCCTGGGCAGCATCCGGATCGGACGACATCTTTTCCTTCGCCATACCCAGATTCATGGCCAGCGAGACAAGGCGTTGTTGGGCGCCATCGTGGAGATCCCGCTCGATTCGCCGCCGCTCGAGCAACATTGCCTCCATCACATCCGTCCGGCTCTTGGTCAAAACATCAACCCGCTCTTCCAGCTCCTCCTCACGCGAGGAACTGAGCATGACCTCTGCGAACCAGACGTGCCCTCGTGAAATCCAGACCAAAACCCATGAACAGGGATAGATCAGAAGCGCACCGATGACCATAACCGCCAGCGCCTCCGGCCAGGTATCAACGATCCATCCTCTCCCGGTACTCGTGTCACCGAAGAGGGAAACCCCTCCCCCGATCCAGAAGTAAGAAGGTGCCGCCATCAGCCCGACGGAGATGGAGAGAAGGACGGTCGCAATGACAAACTCCGCGACTCCGATTGGAAAGAGCAGGAAGTCATAGATCAAATCGCGCCAGACTGCTGGATCGGCGATTTGCGCCCGTGCTCGTTGAAAAAGCGTTCCAGGGGGAATCTGCCGGTACGGAGTCGGTATCTCCTTCCCGAAGAAGAACTTGATGCGCCTGCGTTCGAGAATGGCCGCTCCCTTCCACACCTGAAAGGCGATGACCAGAATCGGAATCCCTATGAGCGTGATGACCAATCCGCCCCCGACCGCAATCAGGGTGACAAGGATCGTGAAG
>JBBQPB010000301.1:0-3055 GCA_038331435.1 Thermomicrobiales bacterium
CAGCCACGACAGATGGCTTCTGTGCTATTCTGACCACCGCTCTCGGGGAGTAGCGCAGCCCGGTTAGCGCGCAGCGTTCGGGACGCTGAGGTCGGAGGTTCAAATCCTCTCTCCCCGACCAATCCCGACTGGGGGAGTGCATTGCACTCCCCTTCGTCATTTCCAGAAGTGATCGGGCCCGGCCGACATGAATTCGTCCTCACACATTCCCGCAACCTCTATGGCGACGGACAACCCGTACCGAGCCCTTCCGCCGCTCTCGGTCGTGCTGGACGCGCTCGTCGACGTTCCAGTGGCTTCACAACTTCGTATTCGCATCGTGCGAATCGAACTGAACCGAATACGCGCGGAGATCGGCAGTGGCACCCAATACACCAGCCAGCAGGTTATCGCCCGCTGCCGGTCAGTCATCGAATCGCTGAGCCAAACAAGGCTGGATGAGGTCATCAACGGTACAGGCATCGTGTTACACACGAACCTCGGGCGCGCGCCTGCCAGCGGAGCCACAGCGGCAGCCATGGCCCGGGCGGCTGGTTCGTATCTCTCGCTGGAGATCGACCCAGAAACGAATCTGCGTGGGGGCCGCATGAGCGAAATTGGGCGTCTCATGTGCGTCCTGACCGGTGCTGAGGCGACCCTGGTGGTGAACAACAATGCTGCCGCGGTGCTGTTGACGCTGGCGGCACTCTGTTCCGGTCGAGAGGTTATCGTCTCTCGCGGAGAAGCGGTCGAGATCGGTGGAGGTTTTCGCATTCCGGACGTGGTCGGCCAAAGCGGCTGCCGCCTGGTGGAAGTCGGCACGACAAACCGCACCTATGCCTCCGATTATGCGAGTGCATTGTCGGGTTCCACCGGTGGACTGCTCCGCATACATCCGAGTAACTTTCGGATCGAGGGTTTCGTTTCGATGCCGAGCACGTCAGAGCTGGCTGCAGTTGCCTCGGAACATGGAACCATCCTCATCGAGGACTTGGGTAGCGGTGCGCTCCTCGACACTGCCAGTGTCGGTCTACGCTCGGAACCAACCGTTACTGAAGCGCTGGAGGCGGGGGCCGCAATCGTCACATTCAGTGGGGACAAACTGCTGGGCGGTCCCCAGGCAGGAATCATCTGCGGTCGCTCTGACCTGGTTGCGCGCATCGAGCGGCACCCACTCGCGCGGGCGGTGCGCGCCGATAAGACCACCCTGGCTGGTATCGCTACAACACTCCGGCATTATGTCGCAGGCGACGTCGCAACCAGTATTCCAATCTGGAAGATGCTTCGAACTCCGGTCGAAGAGCTGCGGAACCGGGCTGAGGCGATTTGTGTGGGAAACGGAGCGTCGATCCTGGACTCGACGAGCTCGATCGGTGGCGGTTCGCTGCCGGGAGAGACATTGCCCAGTGTCGCGATTGCGCTGGCGACACCGCATGCTGACGAGTTGGAACGCCGGCTGCGCATGGGTACCCCGCGCGTTTTTCCCATCATCCGGGATGGAAGTGTCCTCATCGATATGAGAACCGTGCTGTCACATCAGGACACCGCGCTCACCAAGGCAATACGCCAGGCGCTCAGGTGATCGCTACTGAAATGAACGCGGCTTCTTATTCGGTGTGCGTGTGCGCGAGTCCTTGAAATAGGGGCTGAGCGGGGGGTAGGTCCGCTTATGCAGGATCGACAGACGATCGTATTGCGCCAACAGGTTTGGTAAAAGATCGGAGTCTCGCGTTGCTTCCGCAGCGGCGATTTCACTTCGGAGATGTGCTGAGAGCGTTTCGTACCGCTCTCGTTCGAGCCGCATGAGCGTTTGCAACACCTCGACTTGAACCTCTCCGGGGAGTTGACTGGGGCGGTTCCCGAGAATCTCCAATAGCCATCTGGTATGTTCCGCGATGGCGGGTTCGAGGTTCGCTTCGAAGCCCGAAGCAAAGTAGCCATCTGGAATCGAAGCATCCCGCGCCAATCCCAACAAATAACGGTTCCGTGCATCGAAGACATCATCGGTCGGCACTTCCGACATCAACTCAAAAGCGATCGGCCGATACCTGAGCAACAGCGCGATAAGGTGATCTTCAACGGACACTGTATTTGAGCGGTCCGCGCTCGCCACGGGCCCCGGACCGCGCCGCGAAACCGGCGACCGATGGTTCTGGAGTCTCGACTGAACATCCTTGAATGGCAGATCGAGACGCCTGGCCACCAATTGTGCGTAGTGGCTGCGGGTGATCTCGTCCGGCACGAGCTGGAGGACCGGCGCCAAACGGTCTACCGCATGACGCTTCGCCGTGGGGTTTTGGAGGTCGACCCCTTCCGTGACCTTTGAGATCAGGAATTCCGCGTATGGTCGGGCCGCCTCGATCACGCCGTTCCAGAGTTCGGGTGAGGTGCGGATCAGCTCGTCCGGATCCTTGCCGACCGGCATTTCTGCGACGGTTATCTCTGTATCGATCCGGCGCGCGATCCGAAACGCCGTCCGCGGATCTGGCACGAACTCCTCGGTCTGATCGAGACCGGTATGGATCGATTCGATGGTGCGCAGCGCGGCCATCTGGCCGGCGGCATCGGCATCGAGCGCGAGCACGATCCGTTTCGTCATCCGTTTGACAAGCTCTATCTGCGATTCCGTGACGGCGGTGCCCATCGTGGCCACCACATTGCGATGACCGAACTGATGGGCCGCAATAACATCCATATAGCCTTCGACGACTACAACGCGATCTTCATCGCGAATGGCGTCCCTGGCCAAATCGAGTCCGTACAGGATGCGGCTCTTGTCGAACAGCGACGATTGCGCCGAATTCAGGTACTTGGGTTGATCGTCACCCATGGCTCGAGCGCCGAACCCGACAACTGCACCATCGCGATCGCGGATAGGGAAGATCAGCCGATTGCGAAAACGATCGTAGAATCCGCCGTTATCTCGTTCCTGCAGCAGTCCAGCGTCTTGCATGGCGCGCGGGTCGATGCCGCGGGCGGAAAACTGCTTGAGCAGATAGTCCCAGGAGTTCGGCGCAAAGCCGAGCCGGAATTGCGCGATGGTGTCACTATCCAGCCCGCGTTTGGCGAGATAGTT
>JBBQPB010000302.1:0-2999 GCA_038331435.1 Thermomicrobiales bacterium
ATTCGCGGCACCTACGAATTGGCGCATGCCGCGGCCAAGGTTGGCGTCAATCGTTTCGTCTTTGCCAGTAGTGATGAAGTCTACCCATCGCTCTTCGCGAAGTACCTCCCCATCGACGAATCCCATCCCCGCGAGCCGTACAGTTTTTATGGGCTCACCAAAGTCACCGGCGAAGAGCTGCTGCAGTATGAGCATCGTGTCAACCGGCTCCCGATCGCCATCGCCCGCTTTTCGCTGGTATACGAGCCATGGGAATCGGTTAGCCCGAACGGCACCCTGGGCGGCTTCCTCTTCTATGAGAAGGTGAAGAACTTCGTCCGCAGCCGCGCCGGCGACGCGGTGGCCGATGCGCTCGTTCCTGCCGGTGAGCCGGCCCCCGACCTCCTACTGCCACGCGACGAAAATGGCGTGCCCTGGATGTTCCATTGCTGCGATGTGCGCGATATCGTGCAGGGGCTCACCCTACTGCTCGACCAGCCGGAAGCCGTCGGACAGGCGTTCAACCTCAGTGGACCAGCGCCGTTCTCTTATGGCGAGCTGATTCCCTACCTCGCCGCGCAGGCCAACCTGACCTACCTCGACACCATCATCCCCGGTCCGCCCATCCGCATCCACCACAGCATTGCCAAAGCCCGCGCCCTGCTCGGCTACGACCCGCAATACGACGTCTTCCGCTCCATCCGCGACGGTCTTGCGTCCCACGAGACATCACCGAGCTAGGAGCGTTCCGGCTTCCCAAATCTACCGAGAACGCTGTCGATTCTTCCAGACCGGCCGTAAAATCCTCAGGAAGTTCAGTCAGGCGTTTCAACGTTGGATTGGAGTCTGGGCGCGCTCATTTGACCACGCATTCATCGCAGGACAGTTATATGCCCGAGAACCAGATGTCGAACGAGACGGAATCAATGACAATCTGTTCGAATCCGTATTCAGCAAGATCGAGTTCGTGGACCCGATGCTCTGAATGCGTCCGGCAGTCCATTCGTCAATAGACGAGCTCAACGAAGAGACAGGTCGCATGACAACGAAGACAACCGTGGTTTCCACTCCGTTCGATGATCTCCAGCTCGCAGAATTGCGGCGGCGTAGCTCAGCCAAATGGCAGTACTATCCGGAAGATGTGCTCCCGCTCTGGGTCGCCGAGATGGACGCCTGCTTGGCGCAGCCCATCGTGGACGCGGTCCAGGACGCGTTGCTGCTGGGCGATACTGGCTATCCCTGGGGACCGCGCCTGCAGACCGCCGTGGCTTCGTTTGCCGCCGACCGTTGGGATTGGAGTTTCGATCCGGCAAACGCGATCACCGTCACCGATGTCATGACTGGCGTGCTCGAATCGGTGCAACGGCTGAGCAAACCGGGCGATCCGATCATTCTCACTCCGCCGATCTATCCTCCTTTCACAAAGGTGACGAGCATGCTGGAGCGGCCAATGATCCCGGCTCGTCTCACCGCAGAGGGTCGTCTGGATCTGGACACGCTGGAGGCGGCATTCGTCTCTGCCGCCGAACGCGGGGGCACACCGATCCTGCTCCTTTCCAATCCGCACAACCCCAACGGCACTGTGAACACTCTTGAAGAGCTCGAAGCGGTTGCCCGTCTGGCCCGGCAGCATGGGGTTCGCGTGGTATCGGATGAAATCCATGCGCCGCTTATCATGCCGACCTCCACCTTCACACCCTACCTCTCTGTAGCGGGCACAGAACCGGATGTCAGCCTCATCTCGGCCTCCAAAGGATGGAATCTAGCCGGATTCAAAGCCGCCGTAGCCATTCCCGGTGCGGATGCGGTCGAGGATCTGAAGGCGATCAATCATCGCATGGGCACCCATCCCGGTCACATCGCCGTGATTGCCCACAGTACTGCCTTCGATCAGGCGCGCTCCTGGCTGGACGGCGCAATCGCCGGTATCGATGCCAACCGGCATCTGCTGACTGAACTGCTTGCCGAGCATCTCCCAGCTGCTAGGTACACCCCGCCGGAAGCGACCTATCTCGCCTGGATCGATTGTCGCGACCTCGGACTGGGCGACGATCCCGCCAAGATCTTCCTCGAGCTGGGCCGGGTCGGCCTGAGTGGAGGCATCCCCTTCGGCGACGGCGGTGAAGGCCACGTCCGCTTCAACCTGGCAACCTCCCCCGCCATCGTCACCGAAGCCGTCGAGAGCATGGCCGCCGCCGTCGCCGCCTACGAGAAGGATCCTTCGGCAGTAACAGCCTAGCCCGCAGTGAAGGTCAAGTGCTCAGGGTCAAGGGTCAAATGCTCGCGACTACCTGCTGATTGCTGACGGCGAAACCAAGGAGCAACATCGTGCGGCTGGAAAACAAATCGGCGCTCATCACCGGCGGGGCAACCGGCATCGGCCGGGCTATCGCACTGCGCTTCGCGGCGGAAGGCGCGAACGTGCTGGTGGCCGATATCAATGAACCAGGCGGACAGCAAACCGCCGATGAAGCCGCTGGTCGCTTCATCCGCTGCGATGTCTCCAGCAGTTGGGATTGCGACAACGCGGTCGGCGCGGCCAAAGCCTGGTTCGGCGGCCTGCACATTCTGGTCAATTGCGCCGCCTACCTCGGCGGTTACCACGACGTCAGCACCATGGATCCGACCGGATGGCGTGAAGGTCTCTCCGTCTCGCTCGACGGGGTCTTCTACGCCTCCCATGCTGCAGTGCCGCTGATCGAGGAATCGGGCGGAGGCGCCATCGTGCATATCGCCTCGGTCGAGGGGATGATGGGCGCCAGCAACCACGTCGCCTACGTCACTGCCAAAAGCGCCCTTTTCGGTTTGACCCGCTCGATGGCTGTCGACCTCGGCACGCGCGGCATCCGCGTCAACGCCGTCAGTCCGGGCCCGATCGACGCCGGTCGCCCGGAAGTCACCAAGCTGTTGGAAGAACGTCCCGAATTTCTCCAGTTCTGGCGCGACATGACCGTGCTCGACCGCCCCGGTCGGCCGGAAGAAGTCGCCAACGCGGTCCTCTTCCTCGCCTCCGACGAAGC
>JBBQPB010000303.1:0-2936 GCA_038331435.1 Thermomicrobiales bacterium
TCGCGCAACTGACCCCGATCGACGAAGCCGGTGCGGTTGGGTTCCCGACCGATGAAGATGTTCTCCTCGATCGACATATTGGGAAAGAGATTGAATTCCTGATAGATAATGGAGACGCCGAGCTGCTGAGCGTGGTGGGGATTCCTGGGAACAACCGGTTGGTTATCGATCGCGATGGTGCCTTCGTCCGCCGCGTAAACGCCGGAGAGGAACTTCATCAAGGTACTCTTGCCGGCGCCGTTTTCACCAACGAGGGCGAGACACTCTCCGGCGCGCACGTAGAGATCGACATCCTGGAGTGCCTGCACCCCGGGAAAGCTCTTGCAGATTCCGGACATTTGCAGAAGAGCCGGCGCTGGTTCGGCCATCGTGGTTCTGTCTCCATCGACACGTTAACGCTGCGGCGCGATGGCCGCGCAAGCTGGCGCATGTTGCAACCGCCCAGCCGGCAATCGCCCGGGTTCGCTGCTTCCTAGCCAAATCTCAACGAGACACATCGTAACAAAGCCGATTACCGTCCGCAAATGGTAACGGGCAACATCCTTCCCGTCCTCTAATGCAAGCACTGGACGCATCGCTCGTGCGTTCGTACGCGCGCCACTCCCAGACAAGCGTGCATACTTCGTCCGAATTGGAATTTGCCCTCCTTTCGATACCCCGGCCGCGCATGGTTTCGCCCCCGGCCAGTGTCGGATCTGGAGCGAGTCTGGAGTAGGATCGCGCCCATGCATTCCTTCGTGGTCATCGCCAGCAAGACCGGTCAACCGGTCGATCCGCTGCTGCTGGCGCGCATCGACGATCCCGATCCCACCGAGCTCCACTTCGTGCCCGAGGATTATCTCACCTGGTCCAACGCCAGCGGCACGGTGCATTTCTTCGGGTGGCAAGCCTTCACCGACCAGCATGGTATCGGTTCGCACTGGCATAAAGAGGACGAAGCGTTGACCGCCTTCTCCGGTCATGTCTGGCCGCGCTATTCCGGGTGGGATTGGAACGGCGCTCCCTGGGCGCAGCAACTTGCGAGCTATTTCGCGCAGAGCGACATCGTCGAATCCCCCGAGGACCTGTACGGCATCTTCACGGCAGTGAGCTTGCCAGCCGATGGACGCGGCTACGTCATCAGCGACCGCTTTTCACTCGGAATTCTCTACATCGCCGAAACTGCTGATTCGCTCATTGTCTCAACCCGTTCAAGCCTGGCAGCGCGAGCGGTGACGCCCCCAGGCGTCCTGCCATCGCGCGATGCTTTCGGCGTCGGATGGCTGCCGGCCACGACCCAAACCCGCACCCTGGACACCGGCTATACCGAGGTCAAGGCGATTCCGCCGATGGCCCACCTGCTGCTCGATCCCGCCATCGGCGCACGCGTGGTCGCGGCCGACCGCTGGTACTGGCAGTTCCCGAATCAGGACGAGATACCGCACGAGATTCCGCCGCTCCGCCAGATGCTGGAGGACGATCTGCGCAAGGAGATGCGCGCGCTGGTCGAACTCCCCGCCAGCATGCGCCAGATGCGTTTGAGCGGTGGCAAGGATTCGCGGCTCCTGGCCTCGTTGGCTCTGCTGGAGGGCGTCGCTGATCAGTTCGAATTCATGACGTTCGGTCTACCCGGTTCGGGTGAGACTGAGGTCTCCGAAATGGTCGCCAAACGCTTTGGGCTCAACTGGACATTCCAGGACCGCAGCGGCTGGGAGATCGAAGAGCTCGACCGCACCATCCTCACCCATGTCTTCCAGATGTCGGGCGTACGCTCGGCCTGGGACATGAAGGGCGCCATCGATATGGGCGACTCGCTCACGCTCTCCGGGAACATGAGCGAGTTCTTTCGGATGGGCCCAGCCGCCTGGGCCACCCGAAACGCAGTCACCCGCTCCGAAGCGTGGGACGCGCTCATCGCCGGGCAAAACTTCGACCGGATGAACCTGCTCCGCAAAGACCAGCGCGAAGTCTTCATCGAACGAATCCACCAGTGGATGACCGATCTCCTCAACCGGGGCGAAACACTCGACCGGATCAGCACGCACATGTTCCCGGAGTTCATTGCGCGCTGGCAATACGGTGCGGGGACCGAAGCAAATGGCAAGCTCTGGAGCTTCCCGTTCTACACGCCAACCGCTGTGCGTGTCATCCAGCAGCTACCGCCGAATGACCGCGTCAGCCATCGCTTCCACTTCGAGATCATGCAGCATGTCCACGAAGACATGGTGCGAATCCCCTTTTTCAAGGATCCCTGGCGCGAGCATGCCTATTCCAACCTGCCGAACGCCGAGGACTACGCCGCCATCGAAGCGATTCTCTCCGAAAACGAAGCAACCGACTGGCGGGTAGCCAAGTTCAACGAGAATCACGACCTCTTCGACCAGTTTCTGCTCGATTCCTCCAATCCGATCTATGAGGTCTTCGACTTCGACCGAATCTCGGGCATGTTGCGCCGCCCGGTCAATGCGCTGGGGGCCGTGCGCTATCTCTATGCCGCCCTTACCTCGGCTGTCTGGATGGCGCATGGAGAGTTGCAAGCACGTATCAACCGTAGTGGCGAGCTGGTCATGGCTCCCCGGTCAACTGCAAAGATGCTGGAGTTGCATTCCGAGGCAAATGCCGAGTCCGCGATTGAGGAGTCGGTCGACGACGTTGCCGCATATCTCGCGTCGCTCGGCGTCAATGCGGTCGATCGCAATTCCGGCACGATTCTACTGGTCGACAACAACTTCCCGTCGATCTCGCAGACATTCATCGTCGACAAGTTCCTCCACTTGCTCATCCGCGGTTGGGATGTCCACGTGCTGGCCGTCAATGGAGACGATGCCGACTGGGACGCCTATCCTGAAATCGCCGAACAACCAGAATTAATCGAACGGGTGCACATCACCCGCGATTTCGAAGGACTCATCAAGAAGCTCAAACCCGACCTCGTGCATTTCGAGTTCGGCCACACC
>JBBQPB010000304.1:0-2906 GCA_038331435.1 Thermomicrobiales bacterium
ATGTTCAGCGGGGATCTGATCTTCGCAGGGGAGGTTGGCCGTCCCGATTTGCTCGGCGACGCGCATACCAGCCAACTGGCGCGGCAACTCTTCCAGACATTGACGCATCGCATCGCCGATCTCCCCGACGAACTGATCGTCTATCCGGGTCACACCGCCGGTTCGGCATGTGGCCGCAAAATCGGCGATGCTGCGGCGACGACCCTCGGTGCCGAGCGTCAGTTCACGTATGCCTGGAAGTACGACAACGAGGCGGACTTCGTCCGGGGGATCCTGGATGAGATGCCGTCGCCTCCTTCGTATTACCCGCGAATGAAAACGGTCAATCGGGTTGGACCCGCTCTGTTGGACACGCTTCCCCAAGGTCGGGCGATGACGGCTGGCGAAGTCCATACCGCCATTGCCAATGGAGCGCTCGCTATCGACGCGCGTGAAGAGCGCCACTTCGATCGGGCGCATATACGTGGATCGTTCTATGCTGGTTCGCGTTCGGATTTCATCGCCTGGGTCGGGTGGCGCGCGCCATACGACCAGTCAGTGATCCTGGTGCTCGATCGTGACGAGGACTTCGAAAAATACCGAACCGAGCTGCGCCGTATTGGTATCGACGTGGTTGCCGGATACCTGGCAGACGGAATCGAAGCATGGCTCGACTCTGGTGGAGCCGTCGACCAGCTTCAGGTGCTTTCTCCTGAACGGTTTCAAGAACTCCTGGAGATGTCCGACGATGCGACACTGCTCGATGTCCGCAGCCGGGATGAATGGAAGACCGGGCATATCCAACATGCGCGCAGCGTGTTTGCGGGGGACATTTCCGCTGGTTCCATTGTGGACATGAAGGATGACGCGTTGGTCATGCTGGCTTGCGCCTCCGGGTATCGCTCGCGCGTGGCAGCCAGCATGCTCCAATCACGCGGTGTCTCGCGCATCGTTCAGCTCGACGGCGGTATGGATGCATGGGATGCCGCCGGTATGCCGGTCGAACGATAGAGACGGAGTAAAGCACGGGATGGGAATTTTCAGCAGATTCTTTGGCGCTGGGGCGACGATTGGAGAAGTCGACCTCCCGGCGACCGCTGCCGCACTCGAGCAATCGCAGATCCAGATCATCGATTGCCGGTCCGAACGAGAATGGCGCTCCGGTCATTTGAAGGGCTCGACGCTGATGCCGCTTGGCTCGATTGGGAGCCGATTGAATGAGCTAGACAAGGAGCAACCGGTGATCGTGGTTTGCCGGTCCGGACATCGTAGCTCGATCGCCGCCCGCCAGCTCACTTCGGCTGGCTTTACCGACGTCAAGAGCATGAAGGGCGGTATCAATGCCTGGTCTCGAGCGGGTAATCCCCTCATTCCCTGACCAATTCGACGGATGAACGACATGAGGAAAAAGTGAACCAGGAAAGGAATTCATGAGTGTGTTGAATTTTGGCCTGAGCCCCCTCGAGATCGATGTCAATGCTACCGTGGCTGCCGTCGGAGATCCTGACGTGCAAATCATCGATTGCCGGGAGCAAAACGAATGGGACGCCGCGCACGCAGATGGCACGACACTGATGCCGCTCGATACCATCGGGCAGCGGATGGGCGAGCTTGACAAGCAGCGACCGATCATCATCGTCTGCCGGTCCGGGCGTCGCAGTCTCGTGGCGGCGGAGCAACTGGTGGCAGCCGGTTTTACTGAAGCGAAGAGTATGAATGGCGGATTGATTGCCTGGGCCGAATTGGGCCATCCGCTGGTCGCAAGTGAGAAAGAAGCACGAAATGACAACTGAAACTGGCAAGCAGATTGCGCTTGATCCTCGAGTTACGCTGGCAATGCCGATCGAAGCTGCACTGGAAGCGACCACGGCGGCACTCAAGGCAGAAGGCTTCGGAGTACTCACCAGCATCGATGTGCAGGCAACGATGAAGGAAAAGCTGGGTGAGGATTTCGATCCTTATCTGATCCTGGGTGCCTGCAGTCCGCAGCTCGCGCACAGAGCACTGTCGGCCGATCCGGAGATAGGGTTGTTGCTCCCGTGCAATGTCGTGTTGCACGAGCAGAAAGGATCAACCACGGTTTTAATCGTGGATCCGGAAGCCATGTTGGCGGCTGCTGCTGGGCGACCCGAGTTGGAATTGGTCGCGAGCGAAGCAACAGAGCGGCTAAAGCGGGTCGCTGCTTCTCTGGCGGCGATGGGATAACGGCCGACGCTACGCTTCTGGGGTGGCGACGACCGGGATGAGCAGCTCCTGGCCAACGAAGATCGAATCCTGGCTTTGCAATCCGTTCGCCTGGATGATCGCATCCCAGGTGACGCCGAACATCTCAGCGATTCCGGAAAGCGTGTCTCCCTCCTGCACGACATAGCGACTCTCGCTCAGGCGTGGGGTTGGAGAGCGCGCGATCGTCACGGTGACTATCACGAATGCCGGCTCGTTCGCGACATCCGCGGAATCGCTTACCGAGCCTCCGCGGTCGAGCTGCGTGCAGCCGCCGAGGACCACGAATGCAAGGAGGAGCATGCCCCAGCCGGCGAACCGGCCGGGCGCGGGAAGGATTCGCGGATTGAGTCTGGATCCGGAACGATGAAAGAGTTGCTTCGCCTGATTCAGGAGAACACGTCCTGTTGGAATGACAGCCCGTTGCAGAGTTAGCTAAGAACGAGCGCTTCTTCGGGCCAGCGATAGAGATCAGCCTGCCGGTTCTCGACCGAAGGAACCTGACGGCGGACCTTCTGCAGGTAGTTGAGATCGACCGTGGCGGTAAGGACACATTCGCGGTCCGGCGCAGTGCCGAGCACGGTGCCCCACGGGTCGGCCACCAGCGAGCGCCCGTAGCACCACTTCCCGGAAGAATCGGGACCGAACTGTCCGCAGCTCACCATATACACCTGATTCTCGATCGCGCGGGCGCGAATCAGCAC
>JBBQPB010000305.1:0-2905 GCA_038331435.1 Thermomicrobiales bacterium
TCACCGGCGTGGTCGATCACGGACTCTTCATCGATCTGGCGGCCGCCGCCCTTATCTGCGACCCTGACGGAACCATCCGAGAGCTCACCCCCGCATGAATCGACTTCGCAAAAAACCCGAAACCAATGACGACGCCACTCCAGCATCTACGTCCGATCCCACATTCGACCTCCGCCGCGGACTCGTCTGGCTGGTGGTCGTCATCGGATTCATGATGCTTCTCAGCCTTATCTGCGCCTTCCTGCGATAAGGCGGTCAGCCACTGGTAGGCGAGGGCGTATCTGCCCTCTCGTCGTTGTTTGACAAAAGTACACGGCTTGCATGCCCGCTCATAACGACGGTTCGCAAGACCAGGGCCGACTGCTGACCAAGCAGTTTGGTCCCAGGGACCAGGACCCAGGGCTCCGGACCAGTCGCATTCGACATTGAACGGCAGATAGCAAAATGGGGCTGCGTCTTACACGCAGCCCCATTTCGATTGGTAGTGTCTTCTGGTAGGCCGGCCTTGCAAGAGACGCTTTTCCCCGCCTGGGTTACGCAATCCGAGCAAGCTCGACTTTGGCGCCGATTGTGGTTCCTACGTCAGCCGACTGGTCGCAACTGCCCCGGACACTCATTCGGGGCTGTCCTGTCAACCTGCCATACTCCCCACATTACGCGATTGCATCGCATTGGCTACCTCCTCGAACCGTGCTGCGTTCATCCGGTCTTCCGACACGTGATCCATTCCGGATGGACCAGTTACCCGTCGACCGTGGGTGGAGCACCGTTCATACCTATGGATATCATCCACCGTCAGACGTGTCAACATTGTGAATCTCTCCACAAACGATGAGATATTGCGAACGAATCCGTCAGGCGTGACGCAATTTCAGCCGCTCGACAAACTGCCCGAACCGCTGAAGAAAGAACTGCGATTGCACCCTCGGCGAACCTGCCGCCTTGATCGAGCCACCATCGGCAATGTTGCCTATATGGAAAGCTGCGCTTTTTCTCACGCCGCGAGTCGCCCCGGCGAGATGTGGAGTCGCAAGTAGCAGCACTCATGCAGCACAATTGCGATCCCGTCCCCCGAATCGAACGTAATCCGCCTGCAGCCATGCCTCGTGGCGCGTGTTCCTGAAATGGAGAGATGTCGATGCGACTTGTGCGAAGCGGTTTACTGCTTGCGATCGTGGCTGCCTTGCTGGCGCTTCAGCTTTCACCCGGTGTCCTCGCGCAGGTCGATGCCACCCCATCGGCAGCTACCCCTGTGGCTTCTGACCCCGTCGCAGGACGACTCGGCGGCACCCTGACCAGCGTCATCGAACGGTTCGGTCCGGCCGACTACACCGAAGACGGACTCATTCGCTACGACGCGCTCGATCTGAACGGTCTGAACACCATCCTGGTCGTCTATCACGACGCCGAGGAGTTGGTAACCCGGCTTGCGCTGGTCTATCCAACCCGTCCGGAAACCCTCGTCGCCCCAGACGATGTGCTCGCCCTGGCCGCAACTGTTGCACCTGCCGATGGTGGATGCCAACCCACCACCACCGCCGAATCCGACCTGGGAGCCGAGATCTATCCCTGCCACAGCGTCGCACTGATGACCGTGTTCGACGCCGAAACGCTCGCGGCGCTCGACGCCAGCGGCGGTCTCGGCGACTACTCGGTCGCCGTCGACCCCCTCTTCGACGAATACTTCGAGATCGTGATTGTTCCCGGCGCTGATGGAGCAGAGCTCGATCCCGGTGTCGTGGTTGCGACGGAAGCAGCCGGTGTTCCGGAATCCACGCCAACCCTCGCGGAACAATACCCGCCGCTCGAAGACCCGACGGCCCTGATGGACGGCGACATCGCCCTTGGCGATGCTCTCTCGTTCACCGGCGAAATCAAGACCCTGCAAATCGCCGAATTCGGCACCCAGTTCCGCCTCGGCCAGGACGAGTCGCTCGGCGTGACATCACTCTTCCAGGTCGCCGTACCCACCGGCGCCACCAACGGGGTGAAGGTCATCTTCGTCGGGTACAACGGTGACGCCAGCCCGTTGGCAATCGGAAACCGGATCACGGTCTACGGCGTCAACTCTGGCACCCAGTGCTTCGACAATGCCCTCGAGGAAGAAATCTGCCAACCGTTGATCGCCGCAGATTTGGTCGAGAAGTAGTAGATCGTAGGATGGCAGTCGTTCGATGAAATCCGCACCGCGCTAAAGCGACGGTGCTACACACCTGAAGTCCCTTCAGGACTGGGATACTGTCCCAACCGTCATCCCGACCGAAGCGGAGGGGCCTCTCGACGCCTATGACTCGATCCGGAAGTCCGCAGCGCAGCGACCGCCTTTAGTCCCCACGGGACTTCAGGTGTGTAGCCCTGCGGCTTCAGCCCAGGGCGGTCTGCGTCGAAACAATCGACCAGTCGTTTCTCAATCCGGCGAAACCAATTCATTCCCTGAAACAACCTCGGCATACCATTTACCCGAGCGCTTGATCGTTCGCTCCTGGGTTTGGTAGTCGACATAAATAATGCCGAATCGGCGACTGTATCCCTCGGCCCATTCGAAGTTGTCCATCAGCGACCAGACGAAATATCCCGCCACCGGCACGCCATTGTCGATTGCCTTGTGCAACGCGACCAGATGGTCGTGGATGTAGCGGGCACGCTTGCGGTCGTCGACTGCGCCATCTTCCAGCCGGTCATCGTAGGCAGCGCCGTTCTCGAAGATGTACTGCTTTTTCCACACATCACCGTAGTCGGTAGTGATGCGGGTGACGATATCGGTCAAGCCGGACGGTTCGATGATCCAGCCCATGTCTGTGCATGGCAAATTCGCCGGTGTCACCCCGCGGGAGTAGAGGGGTGGCTCGCTTCCGGCTTCGATGTAGTTGGGGTTATAGAAATTGACTCCCATGAAGTCGGTCGG
>JBBQPB010000306.1:0-2899 GCA_038331435.1 Thermomicrobiales bacterium
CCGCTTCTACTCCGCTTTTCGCGAACCCGGCCCCCTTGATCCATGCGTAACTGGCGCACAAATCGTCGACCGTTCCGATCGAACCGATCTCCTTTTGCCGCTTGAACACGGCCGGCACAACGAAGGTCTGTAAGGACGTCATCGCAGAGTAGGGATCGCATACCGCTTTATAGGCCGGATCGCTCAGGGTCGGCACTTCACCGATGCCGGTCAGTCCGTCGGTCGTGCGCACGATTACGAATGGCCGGTCGAACTGGCGATACGTGCCAAACGAGGTGGTAAACGGCGACCGCAACGTCAGCGGCACACTCCAAAGCTCAATCGATTGGATCTTCATGATTGGTCGTCTTTCCGTTCCAGCAAGAAGAGACTCTCGCGGTTGCCAAACTCGTCCAGCTCGGTTGCAAATCCGGTCACATCATATGGGCCATCGATCACGCTCGTCTGAATCGCAATCGGTCCGTCTTTGGCGACGTCCTCTCCTACGATCGCCGCTCGGCGGGTTATCAGCCTGCCCAGGACCTCGCGCATCTCATTGCGCCAATCGACCGCGCGCTGCGGATCGACCCGCAGGAGCTGGTCGATGTCGCCTGGCACCCGATAGACCACTTGCGCTGGGAGTTGCTGGCGCAATCGCGCGGCATTTTCGACCGTCGCCTCTGGTAATCCCGCCAGATCGACCGGCCGGCGCGGGAGATACTCCCGGTCGCGTACCTGCTGCAACCGCTCGTGGACGTCGCTCGAGCGCATGTCCCACATGTTGGTAATGCGGTCGGTGGGCACATTGCCGTACAGCGTGCTGCGCATCACGCCATATTTGTCGATGGTCAGGTTCACCGCGGTAGCCGCCAGTTTTTCCTGATTGAGGCGGGCATTTGCGCCGCGCATGGGGTCGACCGTCCAGGTCATCTCATCGAAGCCTTCCTGCAGCGCGAGATACCCCTGCAGCACTTTCAGATACCAGCCGAGGTCGATGCCACCGCGATATTCCGAGCGCACCCCGAGCATGTGGGAATACATCGGGCCGTGCCTGGTTCCGATCCCAAATGCGAAGCCGAGCCAGCCCTCGGCATTGAATCCCGTTTCGAGCTGATAGGCGACTAAAAGTGAGGCGCCCGTATCCTCGATGATCGAGAGAATGTTGACTGGCACCGCCTCTTCCGGCGGAAACCCCCAAACCTCCTGCTGCAATTGCCCCACCAGCTCGAGCGCGTTGCTGACCGATCTGTCGCCGTCGCCCAGCCAGAAACTGGCCGCCTGGTTATGTGCCCAGTCGAGCGAAGCGAACGCAATCGTTCCCGTCTGGGGAAAATCGGCGGTCCAGCCACCCTTGTACCTGCTGAACCCGAACCGCTCCGGCGCAAACGCAGCCAGTGACTCTTCCTGTGATCGTCTCATGCCACCAGTGCCGCTTCCCATTCAAAATCCGAATGCCTCCAGAAGTCTATCGGCAGCGCCCATTCCCGAGTTCCTGGTCATGCACGCACGGCAGGCTCGCGAATTCACCGAATCTTCAGCATAAAATCACGATGCGATCAGCTATGCGCGGTACAACTATTACATTACCTGCTGAACGGTAGGGAGCCGAACCGAATCGAAAGGCACTTTTCGACATTCTCCCACTCTTCTCTCATTCCCTCCCTCCTTCCAAATGACCGGAGCGACCCCATGCGCTCCGGTCATTTTTTTGTGCCCTTTCCTTCCCACTGTGTCCTCCCGCGCCTTCCTTACTTCGGTCGTAAGACAGTAACCGTGTCCTGCTGTTGCCAGGATTCGACCCCGACCGAGTTCCCGCCAATCTCCTGCTCGATCCCCTGGCCTGACGCTTCGAACGTTGCAATCGAACACCTCCACGCAGGACCGTTGACGGGGATACTCCCCGATCTTCACAACATCTCCACACGTTCGTCGTAGTCGCTTCACCATCGAGCCCCAATCTGGAATCGTGCCAAGCGGCGATCGGAGGATCCAATCGGAACCCCGCCGCGAACTGGCACGACGAAGGAGCATCCATCATGAATCGGTATCTCAAATCGATCGGCGGCATCGGACTGGTGGCGCTGTTGGGCGTGACCATGATCAACGGCGTGGTCGACGCACAGACCAACTCAACCCCGGGAACGGGAACCGCCGTCACCGGCGAGCAGACCTCGAAGCGTGACCAGTTCCTCTCCACCCTCGCCAGCAACCTCGGCGTCTCGGTCGAAACGCTGCAAGGCGCGTTCCAGCAAACCGTCGAGGAGGTCGGTCCCGGGCGCTTCGGCGGAATGATCCGGGATCGCATGGACCACCGCCGTGAACGGGTCATCGAGAACATCGACCTCGCCGACGCCGCCGTCTTCCTCGGGATCACCGAAGACGAGCTTCGCACCGAGCTGCAAAGCGGCAATACTCCACTCGAAATCGCGAAAGCACACGGCAAGACTCAGGCAGAGATTCGCACCTTCCTGATCCAGCAAGCCACCGAGCGCATCGATGCCCGCCTGCAGGCGGCCACGGACGCTGCAGCCGGCGCCGAGACCACTGAACCAGCCTCGGGTAGCACATCCATCTCCGAGGCGACCGAGGTTCCGGCGGCACCAGCCATAACGCCGACGGCAACCGCATAACGAGGTCTACCAACCTCCTTCCTTCCCGGCATCGGGGTGGCATTACTGCCACCCCGATGTCCGTTTCAGGTTCCGTCCTCCGCACGATAACGGGGTGGACGTCTGCCAGGCGTCATAACTGAATATCTCGTTTAGCCATGGTGGCCATCGGCCACTGGCGGGCACAGGTCCCGCCACGACGGTCGAAGGACTGCGATAATCAGCCGTCGATTCGTTTCTCGTTGCCGGGAACTCGCCATGGCTGCCCCGCCGCTTACCGGAATCCGCGTGCTCGCTCTCGAACAGGCCGT
>JBBQPB010000307.1:0-2897 GCA_038331435.1 Thermomicrobiales bacterium
TTTCGCCTCTGGCTGATGGTTACGCACATCGAAGAACTCGTACAGCTCCGTCGCCAGACGCAATGACGCTTCCGCATCACCGTGTTCCCCAGTTGCCAGCCAAGTCACGGCCGCACGCAGGTTCGCGACGTTCGCGTCCAGGCGATCGAGCCAGACGGCCGCTTCCGGACCGCGATAGTGCTCCTCTGCCGCAGACGCCATTGCCACAAAACACCCCGCGTGCGCCCGGGAGGCGGCGATCCGCTCTTGGGGCGACAATGTCGATAGACCGAATTCCTGGATCGTTTGCAACATGAGATAGCTCGGGCCATCGTCGGTCAGCGTGGGTGCCTGCAGCAGGTTCGCCTGTACCAGCGTATCGATCAGCTCCAGCGCTTCGACGAAGCTCGCTCGCTCGCCATCCTGCAACACCACCAGCGCACCGTCGATGGGGATGCCGCCCTGGAAGACTGCCAGCCGTCCGAACGCCCATTGCGCTTCTAGGCTCAGCAATTGATAGCTCCAGTCGATCGTGTTGGTCAGCGTGCGATGCCGTTCCGGACGGTCACGCGCATCACTCTTGAGCAAAGGCGCGCCCTCGACAAGACGGTTGCGCAAGCTGACTGGATCGAGAATGCGCACCCAGGCCGCCGCCAGCTCGATCGCCAGAGGCAAGCCGTCCACCAACCGGCAGATGTCGATCACTGCGGGTTGCGCCATTTCGTTCAGGACAAATCGGTGGTCCACATGCCGGGCATGTTCGGTAAAGAGCTGTACCGCCGGATTGCTGGCGGGGTCTTCGGCCGGCGTCGGAGCAGGCAGCGGTTCGATGCGAATCTCTCGCTCCCCGCGCAGGCGCAGGGGAACTCGGCTCGTGGTCAGTACGGTGACCGAATCTGTTTCTCCCACCAAGCGCCGAACCACGTCCGCCACCGCATCGACCACCTGCTCACAGTTGTCCAGCACAAGCAGCAGCGACCGCTGCTGCAAACGGGAGAGCAGTGCATCCACCGGGTTGAGAAGGGGATCTTCCACCTCCAGCACCTCGGCTATCGCTGGGACAACCAACGCCTCATCCCGCAGCGCCGAAAGATCGACAAAATGCACCCCGTCTGGGAACGCATCGAAGAGCTGCCGTCCCAGCGCGAGGGCCAAACTGGTCTTTCCGACCCCACCCGGGCCGAGCAACGTGACCAGCCGCGCGGTCCGCTCGCGCAGGAGCGCATCGATCTCATCCAGCTCCCGTGCTCGACCGAATAACGTGATCGGCGGAAGTGGTAACCGCCGGGGACGTGCCCGTTCGGTCACTAACGGCGGAAACGAAACGGGCAATCCCGGCGCCAGGATCTGGAAAAGCTGCGTTTCCCCGGCAATGTCCCGTAGCGGATGGCTTCCCAGATCGCGCAGCCGCAGCTCGGGTCCCAGATGGTCGGAACCGATGGCGGCGGTACAGAGAATTTGCCCACCGTGCCCGGTTTTCATCAGGCGATGCAGCCGGTTCAACACCGGTCCGGCGAAGTTTCCCCCGCTCGCTTCGGCATCGCCGGTATCGACCGCCATGCGCACCGTGATCTTTAACCCTGGAGCGTATGCCTCCCATGACTCCGCGCTCAGCTGGCACTGTCCATTGATCGCGGCGGCAATCGCCCGATCGGCGGCTGGAAAGACCGCGCAAACGCTATCGCCGGCGGTGTTGAAGACCGTGCCCCCGTGCACCGCGATGGCATCGCGCAGAATCCGCTCCTGCCGCGCGATCACTTCGCCCATGGCCGTGGGATGCCGTTCCCAAAGCCGCGTGCTCCCTTCGATATCGGTAAAGAGGAAGGTGTAGCTTTGCTCATTTGTGGTCGACATCGCCGTCCTGCTCGCTGTCGCTCACCGAATTGAAATCGTGACTGATAGTGTAGCGGGAACAAATGCGGCCGCAGGTGGGGATGGTGATGAACGAGTCAGTCATGAAATGGCAAGCTGCCGTGGAGGGTAACCCCGTCCACCCCCAGCCGCAAGGCGAGCTGGCGAAAGCCCTTTTTGCGGCCGGCGACTACCTATCAGCGGTCGAAGCGGCGTTGCGCGCATCCGAGCTCGGCTACGGTGAATTTGGGGAAATGGTCCTGCTCGCCTCCCGCGCTGCCATGCGCACCGGAGACGCTGACAGTGGCGCGCAACTCCTCATGTTCGCGCTCGATCTTCGTTATCGGGATGTCGAGTCCCTGCGGTCCGATCCCGACTTCGCGCCGTTGAGAACCATTCCCCAGATCGCGGAGGCACTTGGGATTCGGGATACCGAGCTCGATCGTACCGACGGCTGGCGCGCCGATATCGGCTACTTCGATCAGGAGTACCGCCGTCGTGCCCCGGCCCCGTTCGGCGCCGTTGCTCCCGATGAGCTCGCCGGCGCGCTCGACTGGCTCGTCACGAACGTTCCGGCCTTGAGTGACGCCGAGATCCTGCTCAATCTCGACCGACTGCTGGTTCCGCTGCGCGACGGGCATGCCTACGTTTGTCCCGCGCTCGACCGTGCCGATCTGCTGGCCGTGCTGCCGGTCGCCTTCTCTCGGTTCGAGGAAGGGGTCTTCATCACGCAGGCAACCCCGCGCTATGCCCACATGGCCGGCAAGCAGGTGACCGAGATCGAAGGGCGCTCGATGGGCGAGATCGCCCAGGCGATCGTCCCCACCATCTGCGCCGATAATCCGCAATGGCCAACTGAAATCGTGCCATTTCGCCTGCGGGAAACCGCCTTTCTCCATGCGCTCGGACTCACCGCGCATCCCGATCGGGTCACCGTCCGGTTGCTGGACGCATCCGGCATCCAGGAGGAGCACACGATCGTTGCCGATGGCGAATTTCCGACCGCTCCCCTCGGCCGGAACTTTCCCTTCCCAGGTACCTGGATCTCACCGTTGGACGATCTACCT
>JBBQPB010000308.1:0-2886 GCA_038331435.1 Thermomicrobiales bacterium
GACGAAGTCGGAACCGATGAAGGTTATATAGTCCTCACCGGGAACCGCGATGGAATGATCGACATCGCGGTCGATCAGGATGACCGGGATCCCGGCTTCCTTCATCTCCAGCACTTTCGGCGCCAGCGCCTGCGATTCGCGGGGCGGGAAAATGATAATGTCCGGCTGCTGCGCGATAATGGAATCGAGGTCGGCCAACTGCTTGGCAGTGTCCTCGTTCGCATCGGTGGCAATCAGCGTCCAGCCGAGCTCGTCCTCGAACTGCTTCTTCATGCTGGCGGTTTCCGCCAGGCGCCATGGGTTGTTGGAGCCGGTTTGGGCGAAACCAACCGTATAGGTATCCTTCTTCTCCAGCGTGGGAACCTGGGCCAGCGCGGGGCCGACGAGATAACGTCCCGCTACCAGAGCAGCGGCTCCTCCCGCCCCCATCTTGATCAGCGTTCGACGGTTCGTGGTTTGTGAAATCGACACGTGTAACCTCCGACATAGGGCTCACGGCTTCGCGAGCCACATAACGATACGTAGCTGTCCCGAGTCCAGGGCCGATCGTTCAACGATGGATTCGAAGCAGACAAAGAATATAGTGCCCCTCTCGCAAATACCTGTCAATATTCTTCTACTTACATCTCGGCATAGCGGATTCGATCAGAGCGACGGATTTGTTGTCGGAATTCGCAATATTTACAACAGGGCAAAGATTTCTTTTCAATTGAGGAACGCAAGAGGCAAGGGACGATGAAGATCACCGATATAACGACCATTCGGCTGCGCTACGAAATGCCAGTCCCTATGGCGGACGCGATCCATTACATGCCGGCGCGTCCGCTGCTCATCGTGCAGGTGCATACTGACCAGGGCCTCACCGGGCTTGGGGAGGCGGCAACCTATGGTGGCGATCTGGAGAGCACCGAAGCACTTGTGCTGAATGTGCTCAAACCGATCGTCGTCGGGGAGGACCCATTCGCGGTCGAGCGCATTTGGCAAAAGATGGCAACCCAACCCCACCAGCGCGGCAGCCGCGGAATGCTGATGATGGCGATTTCCGGCGTGGACATTGCGCTCTGGGACATCGTCGGCCAGGCGGCTCGCGTGCCGCTCTACCGTTTGCTCGGCGGTTTCCGCGACACCCTGACCGCCTATGCCTCCGCCGGGTTCTATTCCCGCGAGAAGACCGCGCAGGCGCTGGCGGACGAAGTGGCGGGATATGTCGAGAAGGGTTTCGAGTGGGTCAAGATCAAGGTGGGACGAAATCCCGATCTGCTCTGGAACCCATTGCATCAGATGAACGCGAGCGACTATGCCACCGCCACCTTCGAGGAGGATATCGAGCGCGTGCAGGCAGCACGGACAGCGACTGGCTCCCGAGCCAGGCTCGCCATCGACGCCAACAATGCCTGGTCGCCTGCCGAAGCGTTGCGCTTTATGGAAGCCATCGGGCCAGACCGTATCGCCTGGCTGGAAGAGCCCGTAGCGACCGAGGACCGGCGCGGGAGCGCCGAGGTGGCTCGCATGTTGACGACTCCCGTGGCCGGATATGAGACCGAAACGGGGTTAGCTGGTTTCCGGGATTCCATCGTCAGCGGCGCGGTCGATATCGTGCAGCCGGATGTCATCTGGACAGGCGGCATCACTCCATGCCGCAAAATAGCCGCGCTGGCCGAAGCGTTCAATCTGCCCGTGGTGCCCCATGTCTTCTCATCCGGGCTGAGCACCATCGCCAATATGAATTTCATCGCTTCGCTGCCGAATGGCGGACTGCTCGAATTCGACCAGAATCCGAATCCATTACGCAGTGAGCTCTTCGAGGAGCCGATCACGGTGAATGCGCAAGGCAAGGTTTCCCTGCCGAGCGCGCCAGGACTCGGGGTTCGACTTTCCCAGGCAACGATCGATCGTTATCGCGTTTAAAACAGGGAGGTTTCATCGTATGCGCCTACAGGACAAAGTCGCCATCGTCACAGGAGGCGGTTCCGGCATCGGCCGCGGGATCAGTCTGCGTTTCGCCGCGGAAGGCGCCAAGGTAGTCATTGCCGATCTCGATCTCGACGCGGCAAATGGCGTCGTTGCCGAGATCGAGGCAGCCGGCGGCGCGGCTTCCAGTGTGCGAGTGGACGTCCGTCGCCAGGACGACGTGCAAGATATGGTCGGTGCGACGGTCGACGTCTATGGCGGTATCGACATCCTGGTCAACAACGCGGGTGTTGGCAAGATCATTCCCTTCTTCGAGACCACCGAGGCCGACTGGGACCTGATGTTCGATGTCAACTGCAAGGGAGTGCTTTTCTGTAGTCAAGCAGTTGCGAAGGTGATGATCGAGCAGGGTCGCGGCGGAAAGATCGTCAATCTGGCTTCTCAGGCGGGACGCCGAGGCGAAGCTTTGGTGCTTGCCTACTGTGCAAGTAAGGCTTGTGTCATCAGCATGACGCAATCGATGGCGCTCGCCCTGGCGGAACACAAAATCAATGTCAATGCCGTCGCTCCGGGAATCGTCGACACTCCCTTTTGGGAAGAGGTCGACAAACAGTTCGCGAAACTGCTGAACATGGAGATCGGGGAGCCGAAACGGACATTCACCAAATCAATTCCGCTGGGCCGCATCGAACAACCGGAAGATGTTGCCGGGGCGGTCGTCTTCCTCGCGTCACCTGACGCCGACTACATCACCCAGCAATGCCTGAACGTCGACGGCGGCAACTGGCCGAGCTGATTCCTCCGTTGCCTCCTGCGCAATGAAAAGTAGTTCCAACCCAGTTGACGTGATGCACACTTCGACATATTCTCTAAGAAATCGTGTAACTGAGTTGCATATCGTGGAACTATCCGGTACCCGTAGACGGTGTACACAATTGGGCGGTTCCGAAAACAATAGGAGGAAGCGATGAATCA
>JBBQPB010000309.1:0-2871 GCA_038331435.1 Thermomicrobiales bacterium
CGACGCCGCCACCATCAGCGCGCTCGGTATCGAGGACGCGCCGGAGTGCTTCACCGACCGTGCCGCGGCGCGTGCCAGCGCCGGATTCCTGCGCCACACCCGCCATGCAGAGGGGCTGCTGGTTCCATCGCTGCTGGTGCCCGGCGATTCAACCCGCTGGAACCTGGTCGTCTTTCTCGATCAGCTGCTTGATCCGCTCGATGTCATCGCCCTCAGCGTGAGGCCGTTGGGAACGTTCCAGCTCGATTCAGGAACGACCCAGTCCAACCGGGATTGACCGGAAGTAACCCCAGTCGACTGGCGACATGACGGCAAGGGACTTGACCGGGGCCCACCTATACTTTGCGATTGACTGCCCGCCGCTCTGCGGGCGGAACGATTCTCGGTAGTCGAAGGCGGCATCAGGTGGCGAAACAGATCGATACGGAGACGCTCCAGCGTCGCGGACTCTCCACTCGTGCTGTGCATGCCGGCGAGATGATTCCCCTGCCGGTCGAGCGCTCGACCACGACTCCCCTCTTTTCCACGACCACCTTCATTCACCCCGAAATGGAATCGCTCGATGCGGTGTTTGCCGGCGAGCAACCCGGATATAGCTACTCGCGTCATGGAAATCCGACCATCCGCGCGCTCGAGATTGCGCTCGCTACATTGGAAGGGACCGATGACGCGGTTGCGTTCGGCAGCGGCATGGGGGCGTTGCACGGCGCAATTCTGAGCTGCGTGACCGCCGGTTCGAAAATCGTGGCCTCGCGCGAACTCTTCGGCGCAACCTATGCCCTGCTGCAAACTATCTTCGACTCGCTCGGTGTCGAAACGGTGTTCGTTGATTCGCTCGACCTGGATGCGATCGACAGCGCCATTACGTCGATCCGGCCGCGCGTGGTGCTGGTCGAGACCATCTCGAACCCGTTACTCAACATTGCCAATCTGCCCGCGATCACCGAGCTGGCTCATTCGGTCGGGGCGACCGTCATCTGCGATAACACCTTCGCAACTCCGGTGCTCGTCAATCCCGCCAAGTTCGGGGTCGACCTGACCATGCACTCCACCACGAAATATCTGGGTGGCCATGGCGATGTGCTGGGAGGCGTCGTTTGCGGCAATGCGGAACGGATGGAGGATCTCGGCAAAGTCAGCCGATTGGCCGGCGGAGTAATTGGCCCATTCGAAGCATGGCTGACGCTGCGGGGATTGAAGACCCTCCCGTTACGCGTGCGTCAGCAGAGCGACAGCGCCAATCTCATCGCCGAGTGGCTAGCGCAACATCCCGCGGTCGATTGCGTCTACTACCCGGGCATGTCCTGCTCGCCGCAAACCGCTGCAATTTTTGAGGACGAGCGTCGCGGTGGCGTGGTCGCTTTCGAAATTGCAGATGCCAGCCGAGATGAGGTCTTCCGGTTCCTCGATGCGCTGGAGGTGATCCTGCCTGGAACGTCGCTGGGCGATGTCTACAGCCTGGCGGTTTCGCCACCCATGTCAACCCATCGCGCATTGGACGCGGACGCCCAGGCCGAGATCGGCATTCGTCCCGGGCTCATCCGGCTCTCAGCCGGCATCGAGGATGTCGAGGATCTGATCGGTGATCTCGATCAGGCGTTGGCGCGCACCGCTCGCTGACCCTGAATTTGGCCTGTCGCAGTGAATTGCAACATTTGGCTCATGGCTCCTGCAGAGCAAACGCCTATGCTTCCGAGGCTGGGGAGCTCCCCAACCTCGCACCACAATAAGGAAGGAAACCACCGTGGCTGAAAACCAGGACGCCTTGATCGGGCCGATTCAATTCATGACCGTGCTGCTGCACACCCCAAGCTGGGAGGGCCGCATTGCCGATGAATTCCTCAAGCTGGAAGAAGCGGGACTGATTACCATCATCGATGTGGCGATTGTCGCGCGGCAGTCGGAGGAAGAATTCGACCTCATCGACATCGACAGCGAACTGCTTCCGGGACGCCCGCTACTGGGCGCGTTGATCGGCGGTCTGGTCGGGCTCGGTGCAGATGGCGAAGCGGGCATGGAAGCCGGCGCCGAAATCGGAATGGAAGATGGCGTCGAGCTGGTTGATAGCGAAGAGCTCTTCGAGGAGATGGCCGACGAGATTCCGATCGGGGGCAAGGCAGCCGTCGTCGCCTTCGAGCAGACCTGGGCCCGCGGTCTGATGGGCGCGATCCGCGAGAGCGGCGGTGAGATTCTGTCTGACGAGATCGTCCATGCCGAAGACCTGATCGATGCCGGTATCGAGCTTGGCGATGCGCTCTTCGGGGAGTAGCGCTCGCATACCACCCGATGCACCTGGCACGAGCAAAAAGACGCGGCCCGGGGACATTGAACTGCTCCCCGAAAGTTGGACTGAGAACGTCAGATCCAACGATTGGGGACCAGTTCACATCACCGGGCCGCTGTCAATTTCTTGTCCCCTTGTCGGGTCAGACCGGGATGGGCACACAGGAACCTGCGCGCATTGCGCCTTCCGATCCTCTGAAAATCGGCAACGGGCGCCAACGTGGCCGAGCCACCCGTTGTGCGCCGCTGGCTCCCACGAGCGCGGCCCGTGGGAGGGGCCCCGCGAGTTGAGTGTGGAGTGCGGTTCAGCTTGTCGTACGCTATCGTCTGATATGGCCGCACACTTGGCGTTGGGAGAGCGGGCGCCGGCAGGGCGATGCTCTGCTGGTCAGGTGCTGGCAGCCTGATTGGCGCAAAAAGGGCGGTGGGATCGACCGTGACGTGCTTCGGAGCACCGGGATCCAGCACCGGGTGTGGATGACGGGTAACCAGCCCGGGCACGATGATCTGCTGCCCAGGCCCGCGCTCGTTGCCAAACGTGCCGCTTGGAGATAATATAGAACATGCGTTCTTTTTCTGTCAAGGGTG
>JBBQPB010000310.1:0-2822 GCA_038331435.1 Thermomicrobiales bacterium
CATCGAGCCGCAACCGCGCCACCGCCCCGGCATCCAGACTGACCTCGAACCATTCCGAACCGACCTGTTCCGAAGCCAGCTCGTTCCCGGACTCGTCCACCAGCGTCGCGGCCTCGAACCGATGCTCGCGGAACGACCCCGCCTGCACCACAACATTCCCGACCGTGTCGCCGGTATTCATCAGCGTCAGCGAAACCTGATCGTCGGTCACGTTATCGACCAGCGCCGCCACGCCCGCCGGCAATCCCGGCCGCTGGGCATCGGCATCGAAATACCGCACCGCCGCGTATTGCAGGCCGCCATGGGTGATATGCATCGGGGCTCCCCACATGAGCTGCACCAGCGATTCGAAGTAAACCGGGCAGAACTCCTGCCAGAGATGGATGTTGTAGCCATCCACCTGGGCATCGACCGTATCGAGATAACCGTCGATCTGATGAATGTGATCCCAGTTGTTAGGATCGCCTTCGTACGAGCGCAACCGCCGCAGCTGCTGGTCGATCAGCGCGTGATTCATTTCCAGCATCCGCTCCGGGTAGTCTGGATTCCGCCCCACGATGAACTCGTACCAGGGGATGGTGTTGGCATTGAAATGCTTGGTGCTGAAGGGACGGTCCGGCAGGGTGATGTCCGCCCACTCGAATGTGCGCGGCACCCGCTCGATCCGCTCGCGGTCTTCCTCAGCATAGCTGCGCGACCAGAGATGGATCGCGTAGAGCGGATGCATCGGACGATACGCGGTCCAACCGGCGTCGAAGTGCTTGTACGGCACTTGCCAGATCCCGTCGATCTCTTTCCCAAGCGCGTAGTTCACATCGATTTGCTGTCGCGGCAGCGCAAGTTGCTCCGGATCTCCGGTCATCAGCAAGGCGTTGTGCGCCGCATTCAGACTCGGCTCGATGATCGTGTGGAACCCATGCGGCCAGCGCCAGCCGTAATGCCCGCCCCACCACTTGCCGTCCAGATACTCCCCGACGATACCGTGCAACCCGACATTGTCCGGCAAGATGCCGTCATTCGCGTCTGAGCGCGCTTTCCAGGTGGCCAGGTACTCGATCACCCACTGCTTGAACGCGTCATCCCCGGAGTAGAGGTAGGCGTGGGTGATCTGACCGGTCGCGTTGAGGTTGAGCGGGATATCGCCCCGGTTCAAGCGCGCGTTCATCTTGGCGATGACTTCTTCGTAGACCGCATCGTCTCGCCAGTCGCATTTGAGCAACGCGAAATCGACGCTTTCCATATCCTCGAAGGGAGCAAGGTAGTCGGTCAGCACCCCGCGATGCGTCGACCAATCCTCGGCGGTTGCCACATGCAGCGGACCGTTGCTCCCCGTCATCGGGGCTTTGATCAGATGCAGATCGGGGTCGTAATTCGGCGCGAGTGGGTCGGTGCCGTCATACATATGTGCAAAGCGGAGAGCGCGCTGGCGGTCGACAAGCGAATCGGGTTTGGTGAGTCCGAAGAAATAGTGAAACAGACTCGCTTCGCCGTGGTGCATCCAGTCGTAATGCCGTGGGAATTCGCGATCGAGCTGGCCATACTGCGTCCATTGCCAGGTGATCGCATCCCACATCTTGCGCGCGAGCTGGTAGACCGAGTCGCTGCCACCGATGCTGTAGAAAAGCGCGAGATACTGAAAGGCTTCGTAGGGATCGTCCGACCCATCAATCCCGGGCCAGCGGTCACGCCAGATGAGCGAGCCATCATCGCGGGTGTACCGAGCGACGAACTCCTGCGCCCCGGCTTCGAGCCGTTCCATCAGCTCGATCTCGCGTACCGCCCAGCGGGGAGGGTCGATCGTTTCCGAAGCGTGCAGCCGCGCGCGTTGCTGATCAGGCATCGTTGCCATCCCTTCTGAGCTCGATTCTGACCTCGGCCGATCATCCCATGGACCGGTGCCCGAGGACTGGTCAGGTTGTCGGACCAACCATCGGCAGCCTAGCGAGGGCGATTTCAGTTGTCAAGACGGCATATTGCCACGGAAGCGCTTTCCGTTTCCGCATCGCCCCCGACACAAGTTCGCGATGATGAATCCTCCCTTCCTCCGGCGACTCGCCATCGAGGGCTATCCAAGAAAGATCTCGGTGAATGACATCGTCCGAGGAAGTTATCATCGACGGCGATGCCAGGTTTCCCCACTGCATGTCCGGTTCCTGTGGCGAGATCTCACCCGATGGCCGTGGAAAACCCTGCGAACTTCATGGATGTCAAGCTCGATTTCTTCGCCAACGACCCCGTGCCAACCGACGTGCCGTTGCGGCGAGTACGACCGTCCGGATCCCTCGGACGACGCCTGCACGATCTTTTCTGAATGCAAAGAGCCGGGCGCTTCCGCCCGGCTCTTTCACGTTGTACGCTTGTTGGCCGTGGATTACAGCGTGATCGCCGCCTTCGGCGCATCCTCCGAAACTTCTTTGGCCGGATAGCCAGCCGCCCACAAAACCGACTTGATCGACTCGAGCGATACCTGATCCGAGTCGTACTCGACCTCGACCAGCTTGGTTTGCGGCGATGCAGTCACCGTGCCGATTCCCGGGAACTTGCCCAGATCGGTCATGATGTGCTGCTCGCAATGTCCACAATTGATATCGGGTGCGAACAGCGTCGCCTTCTGCTTATCGGCCATGTATCGACTCCTCAGGTATGCATCGAACGAAACGTCATTCGTTCGAGTATACCCCCGCCGGGTATGACAGTCTACACTCGGACCTTCACAGTGTTCGCCGCCCTCACGGCATCACCCGCGTCCCCATACCCCTTGCTGAAGTTATCCGTGAAACCGATTGTGCAACTACATGGTGCGCCTTCGCAGATTGGGCCCG
>JBBQPB010000311.1:0-2812 GCA_038331435.1 Thermomicrobiales bacterium
TGAGCGGGTCGGGCGCAGCATCGTGCTGGGGAATGAGATCGCACCGATCTTGCGCGAGCATTGGGGCGTCGATCCTCACCGGGTAGCTTCCATCATCGATCCCGCCGGACAGCAGCTCCATCCCGCCGACACGCTCTTGCGCGGAATCCTGTCCGGGCCGCTCGATGTCGACAAGCTCGACTATCTCCCCCGGGATGCGCGCGCCTGTAGTGTTCCCTACGGAGGAGTCGATACGAACCGGCTGATCGCGTCACTTATCTTCGCTACCCCGCCGGCCGAGGCCAAACCGCGCATCGCGGTGGATGCCAAGGGGGTTAGCCCGTTGCATTCGCTGATCAACGCCCGCCAGGAGATGTTCGACAACGTCTACTGGCATCACACCAATCGCGCCTGCATGGCCATGCTGCTCCGTGCAGTCCAGGACGCGATCCTGGATGGCGCCATTTCCGCCAGCGAGCTGACCGATAACGACGACACCTCACTCCTGGCGCTCATGCTCCGTTTCCGCATGCCGGAAACCACCCGCCGCCTGGCGAACGCGCTCCACCGGCGCGAGATCCACAAGCGCGCCGTCGAGATCAGCGCCCAGGCAACCGATCTCTCCACCCGCGTCGGCGCGCTCTACCACTCCCCGGCGCGACGCCGCACAGTCGAGCTTGGCATGACCCGCCGCCTGGAAGCCCTGCTTGGTGAAACGCTCCCGGACGAAACCATCCTGATCGACATTCCCAAACCGGAACGCTGGCGCACCGATGTCTGGGTCTGGTTCGAGCGGCCGCCGGTCGGTTTCCGCCGCTTGATGCCCTGGCGTGAGGTGGTCGGTCTCGGTGACGACGATTTCAAACGCTTCGAGGAGCATCGCCGCATGGTGCGCATCATCACCGCCGCCCCCTATCGCGATGCTGTCGCTCGCCATTGGGAGACGCTCCTACTGCCCGAGCTGGGAGGCGTTCTTTAGGTGCTGGCTGCTACACTGCGCGCGTGGAAAAGCAAGACGAGATCGAAATCATCGAGGTCGAAGAGCCGGTAACCGATCCGGATATCGAGCTTGCTGACGCCGAACCAGCCGAGCCAGAAGAACCAGAAGAACCCTCCAACCCGGACGCGTGGCTTCAGTGGGCGCTCGTCATCGGATTACTCGTGCTCTTCCTGGTCTGCGCGCTATTGATCCTCATCGGCTGGAACAACCGGTAACCATTCTTTTCTCTCGACGCGATCGCAACGAAAAACGGCTCAGGAGAATGCATCTCCCGGGCCGTTTCCTGCTTCGTTCGATTAGAGAATCGGCCGCGTCACCGCGCCTTCGTTCGCCTGGGTGACCAACGATGCGTACTTCGCCAGTACCCCCCGCTTGTAGCGCGGTTCGGGAGCCTTCCAGCTCTTGAGGCGCTCGGCGATCTCTTCGTCCGAGACCTCGATATTCAACCCACGCTTGTCGATATCCATCACGACGATGTCACCTTCGTGCACTGCCGCGATCGGGCCGCCAATATATGCTTCCGGCGCAACGTGACCGGACATGAGTCCCTTGGTCGCGCCAGAGAATCGACCATCGGTCACCAGCGCGCAGGTCCCACCGAGTCCCTGGCCGATCAGGGCCGCGGTAATGGCGAGCATCTCCTGCATACCCGGACCGCCCTTGGGTCCTTCGTAGCGGATGACCACCACGTCGCCATCGTTGATCTGGTTGGTATAGACCGCGTCCAATGCCTCAGGCTCCGAATCGAACACCCGGGCCGGGCCGCGGTGATACGGCCGCTCGTACCCGAAGAGCTTGATAACTGCGCCGTCCGGGGCGATGTTTCCCTTCAGGATGATGAGCCCACCCGAATCCTTGATGGGGTTCTCGACCGTGGCGACCACTTCCTGACCCGGTGTTTCGACCGCGTCGGAGGCTTCGGCTTCGAAGGAAACACCGCTGGCGGTCATGAGATCGCCACGCAGCTTGCCGCCCGCGATCATCCGCTTGGCGACCAGCGGCGTACCGCCGGCCTTGTCCAGATCGGCGGCGGCGAAACGGCCACCCGGCATCAAGTCGCAGATGAGTGGCGTACGGCGCGAAATTTCGTCGAAGTCGTCGATCGAAAGCTCGACCCCCGCTTCGTCGGCCAGCGCCAGCAGGTGAAGCACGGCATTGGTCGAGCCACCACTAGCGGACACACCGGCGATCGCGTTTTCGAATGCATCGCGGGTAAGAATGTCGCGCGGTCTGATCCCGTTCTTGAGCAGGTGCATGATCAGTTCGCCCGCGTGGCGGCCGATTTCCATCTTCCGGGGATTGACGACGGTCTGCTTGGTGCCTTCACCCGCCTCGAACTGCTCCCAGGAGACCGCCGGTGGCGAGGCAGAACCGAGCGGCGAGAGACCGATGAACTCCATCGCCATGGCCATCGTGTTGGCGGTGTACTGGCCACCGCACGCCCCGTGCGACGGACAGGCATGATCCTCGATCAGCTTGAGGGCTTCAGCACTCAGCTTGCCGGCCTTGTGACCGCCAATCGCTTCGTAGACCGAGCGAACCGTGGCCTCGTGCATCTCGCCGTCGATCTCGACCTCGCCCGGCAAAATCGTGCCGCCATAGATGAGGAAGCCAGGGACGTTCACGCGGGCCAGCGCCATCGAAAGACCTGGCAGCGTTTTGTCGCAGGCGCCAAGCCCGATGATCGCGTCGAACATGTGTCCCGTTGCAACCAGCTCGACGGAATCCGCAATCATCTCTCGCGAAACCAGCGAGGTTTTCATCCCCTCGGTCCCCATGGTGATACCGTCCGAGATCGCAATGGTGTTCATCTCCATTGGGAACCCGCCGGCC
>JBBQPB010000312.1:0-2802 GCA_038331435.1 Thermomicrobiales bacterium
ATCGTGGGCGACAACCAGGGCGACGCCACCTCACCCGCCGGACCGACACTCTTCTACCTTGTGGAGAAGGATGGTCACTGGTACATCGACGACTTCGTCAACCCGGCAGAGTAACCGCTCTACCCAAACCGGTAACTAAACGACGAGGCGCTCAAACCGGGCGCCTCGTCGTTTAGTTACTCGAAACCCTTGCGGCAACCCGGAAGCTGAATCGTTCCTTTTTTCAGCTCCTGAACCGGCCGAGTTCCCCGTAACCACCCGGATTCGCAGTAACATAGTCCCAGTACATGACATCGTTTTCGTTCTTATCCGTCGGAGTGTGCGCTATGCGTCGATTCCCGCTTTTTGGCACGTTGCTCGTTGCCGTGCTTTTCGCGCTGTCCAGCGTTGCGCCGGCATTGGCGCAATCGCCAGTCGCCAGTCCCGCTGCCTCGCCGGTGGCGTCCCCCGTGGCAACCACCCACGGTATCCAGATCGCCGACATGGATCCGTCGATCGATCCGGCGCAGGACTTCTACCAGTTTGCCAACGGTGGCTGGTTGGCTCGCACCGAGATTCCTGCCGACTCCGCGTCGTACGGCGTCTTCGACGCGCTCTTTGACAAGACGCAGGAGCAGCAGTTCGCCCAGCTCGACGCGCTGATGAACGACAACTCCCTGAAGGAAGGCTCGGACCAATGGAAAGCGGTCGAGTTCTACAAGCAGGGTATCGACATGGAGACCCGCAACGCCCAGGGCATCTCCCCCCTCCAACCGCAGTTGGATGCGATCGCCGGGATCACCGATCTGGCCGACATGCATGAAAAGATGGCCTCGCCGGTCTTCAATGGGATTCCCGACTTCTTCAATGTCGGGCTTACCGCCGATCCCGCCGACAGCACGGTCAATACCGCCTGGATGTCCGGCCCGGTCCTGGGCCTTCCCGATGTGACCTACTACACCGAAGACTCCGAGAGCAATATCGCCGCGCGTGAGGCGTACAAGGCCACCGCCGCCGGGTTCTTCCAACTCATCGGCATGTCCGAGGCGGATGCCACCGCGGCCGCACAGGCGGTTTACGACTTCGAGGCCTCGCTCGCCGCGCAGATGGTGACCCCGGTCGAGGCGCAGGATTTCGCCGCTATCTATAACCCGACCACGTTGGATGACATGCAGACGCTGTATCCCGATCTCGACTGGCAGGCGTATCTAACCAATGCCGGTGCGACGGTGGATGGCTCGTCGATCGTGATCGATACCGAAAAAGAGCTGATGGCAAACCTCGCCACGACCCTGAGCGAAACCGATCTGCAGACGATTCAGCACTATCTGACGCTGCAGACCATGCTGGGCGCCGCGCCGTATCTCGATCAGCAGGTGCGCGATATCTACTTCGGCTATCAGCAGGCGCTCTACGGCGTGCTGGAGCAGCGCCAGGTCGAGCAGTATGTGCTGACTGCCGTCAACAGCCTCATGCCCGAGGCCATGGGCCAGGTGTATGTCTCCGAGTACTTCTCGCCCGAAGCCAAGGCCGATATCGAAGCACTGGTCGAAAACCTGATCGCCGCCTTCCGCGTCCGCCTGGAAAACAATACCTGGATGACCGACGAGACCAAGGCAGCCGCGATCGAGAAGCTCGACGCCATGCGGGTCAAGGTCGGCTACCCGGATACCTGGCAGACCTATGAGAACTACACCATCGGCGCCTCCTACTGGTCCACGGTCTTCGACTCGCTGGTAGCCGAAGGCAAGGAGCAGATGAGCAAGTACGGCCAGCCGGTCGATATGGGCGAATGGTGGATGTCCCCCCAGACCGTGAACGCCGGCTATGACCCCAGCAAGAATGACATCACCTTCCCGGCCGCGATTCTGCAGGCGCCCTTCTACGATCCGGACGCCGACGCGGCCTCCAATTACGGCGCGATCGGGTATGTGATCGGGCATGAGATCACCCATGCCTTCGACCTGAGCGGCTCGCAGTTCGATAAGGACGGAAACTATGTCGATTGGTGGACCGATGCAGACCGCACCGCCTTCGACGCGTTGAACGAGGAAGTCGCCGCCGAGTACGACAAGGTCGAGGTTATGCCCGATCTCTTCGTCGACGGCCAACTCACCGTCACCGAGAACGTTGCCGATATGGGTGGTATGCAAGTCGCCTTCGATGCACTCCAGCTCGCGCTTGGAGCATCCGGAGATCCCGGCGAAATCGATGGCTTGACCCAGGCACAGCGCTTCTTCATCGCGGCGGCGCAGGTCTGGCGCGAAAAGATCCGTGACGAAGCGCTCGCCTCCCAGGTGCAATCCGATTCGCACGCCCCCGGTATCGCCCGGGCCACGGTGCCGGCTGCGAATATGGACACCTTCTACGAAGCGTTCGGTATCGACCCCGGCGACCCCGACTACATCGCTCCGGAAGACCGCGTCGTCATCTGGTAGAACCGCGCTCGCAGGCGCAAATGGGCCCCGGTCCCAGCATATGGGACCGGGGCTTGTTGGTTTCGGTGTGCGACGACGTGCATCCGTGGCTTGGAGCTGCCTCGGATGACACTGAAATAGTTCTGAAGATTTGAACCTGTTAAACCTTAGGGGCGTATGAGGATATGGAAGCGGAGGCGGTAACGCCTTTTGCACTTCGACGCAGACTCGTGCACGACAGGAGCTCGAAACTTATGCGGTACTCGTTGCGGTACAGATCGATCTTCGCATCGATCGCGATCGCGCTTATGCTGGTTGTTGCCAATCGCGGCGGCATCCTGGCGCAATCGCAAATCACCTCATCCCACGGCGTGCAGGCGTCCGATATGGACCCCACCACCTCGCC
>JBBQPB010000313.1:0-2798 GCA_038331435.1 Thermomicrobiales bacterium
CTCGACCGCAAGGTCAGGGTCGCCCAGGGGTGCAGCCGACACTTGCTGCATCATGGAAAAAGGAACGAGCATACCGAACACGAGCATGAAGACGGTCAGAAACGAAAACGCTCGTCCTCTCCCGCTTCCGGGAGATTTCGGTTTCGCTCCCGGCCGGCTGCTCGCGGCGGACATCCTTGTCGAACGTGAACTGCGGGCGCGCATACGTTTCCTCCGCTCCACACTGTTACTCAATACGTGCGTGCTTTCCAAATGGTCAGCAACAGATTGGATACTTCCCGGTCGAGAAAGGGTTTAGTCGCGCCCGGTCACGAACGCGCCGAAGTGATTCGGTCTCCCGAATCGGCTCCGCGATAGGTCCTGCAAACGGACGGTGTCGCGAGCACCGAACGCCAAGGTCCATTTCATCATACCCGAGGCATCTCATACCGCAAGTCTGCCTCTTCTCGACTGAAGCTGAAACGCAAGACAGGGGGTGAACGTTTCGCGGCTCAGCCGCGAAGTGCCTCGATCAATTGCTGGAGGTCGTCCAAGCTGCTTGGCAGCCCGTTCCTGGCCACCATCAGCTCCGTTAGCCCAAGTTCAGCAAGCTCGTGAATCTTCTCGCGTACCTGAGGGAGCGTTCCCACAGCACTTCCGGGAAGGACCAGCTCGTCAGGTATTTCCATCACCGCCGCCCTGAGGTCGCCATGCTCGGCGAAGTCAGCAAATGCGCCACCCGTGGCCAGCAATTCGTCGGTTTTCATAAGACGCCGAACCCGCTGCATGATGCCGGCGACATCGATCTCCGGATTTTCGAGGAGCGCTTCCATCCCAGGCAGCGTCAACACGTTCGCAACGAATCGCTTGCGGCTGGCGAAAAACGGCGTCGGATCGTCGGTTACGACGATTGCGGGATTCGCGATGAATTGCAATGTATCCGGGTTACGACCGGCGCCCCGCGCAGCAGCACGCACCCGGTCGATCGCTTTCTCCATATAGACGGGCGTCGCCAGCATGTTGAATAACACGCCGTCCGCCACTCGCCCAGCCAGGTCGAGCGCCTTCGGCCCGGCGGCAGCGAGATAGATCGGAGGGGCGGTCGATGGAGAAACGACCCGCTTCCAGGCATCGACCTGGTATTCGCCATCCATCGATGCGATCGATTCCGGCGACCACCATTGGTGCAGAAGCGAGATGGTCTCTTCCAGCCGCGCGAGCGGACTGCCGATCTCCATGCCGAGCGATAGTTCGTACCATTCAGGTTGCCCGCGTCCCAGCCCGAGAAAGACACGTCCCTGCGCGAGGCGGTCAATCGTGGCGACTGAGGCGGCGATCAGATTGGGATGGCGAAGGTAGGGGTTGGTAACGCCGGTGCCTATGCAAATGCGACCGGTACGCTGAGAAATCGCCCCCAGCAGGGCAAACGCATCCCAGCCATCAGGGTCTTCCGTGAACCAGAGCGAATCGACGCCTGCGGCGTCGGCCCGTTGCGCGAGCTGGAGGGTAGCCTCAGCCTCGCCGCCGCGTGCCCAGTCGCCGTGGTCGATCGAAAGGGCGAACCGCACCGTCGTCTACTGCTCGCGTTCCGCCCGATAGTAAAAGACGATGCCACCTGGCCGGTCGTCACCGGTGCGTCCCGCCGCGCCTTGTTCGCCATTGTGCATGGTATACGCCGAGCCACGCTCGATAGAATCCGCGACTTCCTCGGGCAGCACGATGGCAAAAATGCCATGCTTGGTGCATTCCCACACACCGGGATAGCCATCGACCGGCTTCATCCGGTGCTTGTCACGCGGGTGGGTGCGTCCCACCTCGCAAAGGGGATTTGGAATTGCTGTTTGCTGGTCCATGTACGGCGGAAGTGCTCCTGGCTGCATCGATGCGCGGACAGTCTCGACCGCAAAGTATGCCGCAAGTTCAGAGTCAATGGGCAAGTGTGGACTCACCTACCGCTTGCCCAATCGTCTTACAGCTTTGCCTGCCGAACGCGGTCCCATTGCAGGACCCAATCGAGATAGGTCGCGGTACCGCCTCCGTCGTCAGAGACTGGCGGGTAGTTGCGGATCGGCGCGCCAGTCAGCCAATCGTCGATAGCGTCATAGGGGTAGAGCGCAGCGACCGCCGGATCGATCATTGGCGGAGCCCCCTGGGCGACAGTAGCCCAACGAGTGCGATCGACCAGATCGCGTTGCGCCACCGGGGAGATTATGTAGTCGATGAACTGCTGCGCCAATGCGGGGTCATGCGAATTGGCCACCATGGCAATGCAGTCGCAGAAGCTGGCGCCCCCCGGTTCCGGCTGCGAAACCGCCAACGCTTGCTGGGTTGGGCTGGTCAGCAACGAAGCCGACTGCCAGCCGATGGTCGAAAACTGGCCGGATCCATTGGCGACTTTCATCATCGAGTCGTAGGGACTGCCACCGAATGACGTGACCCGCCGCTGCTTGAGCTCGATCAGGACATTGGCGGTGTTTTCCAACCAGTCCTTGTTGACACGGCTAGGGTCCTCGGCGCCGAGAGCCCAATTCCAGATCCAGAAATGGCCAAGCCCATCGTCCGGCATCACGAGTTGTCCGCTGTACGCTTCATCACGCAACGTGAGCCAATCGGTGGGCGGCTTGGCGCCGCCGGCCGCATAGGCCAGCGTAAAGGTTCCCCAAAGAAGTGGGATGCCAAACATTCGATCCCCGTCGATAGTTTCCGGTCGATTCTGAAACTGCGGAAACAATCCGGACTGATTTGGCAGCAACCCAGGATCGAGCGGGGCCAGCAGCCCACCCGTGCCAAGCGGTTTCACGAGGCCAATCGTCGGGGCG
>JBBQPB010000314.1:0-2758 GCA_038331435.1 Thermomicrobiales bacterium
AAGTGCGGCAGCAGCTTTATGCGGACGAAATCGTCGACGTCGATGCTGCGGTGGCGGAGCAGTTCCAGCGATCGCACGTTGGCGAAACCATCAAGCCTGGTATGCGGGTGGCCGTCGGCGCCGGCAGCCGCGGTATCGACCGGATCGACAAGACGGTCAAAGCCACCGTCGATCAGGTCAAGCTGCGCGGCGGTGAGCCGTTCGTCTTCCCGGCGATGGGTTCCCACGGCGGCGCAACGCCCGAAGGACAAAAAAACCTCCTCGACCACTATGGGATCAATGAAGCGGCCATGGGCTGCCCGGTCAAAGCGTCCATGGACACCGTGAGCCTGGGCATCGTCAAGGATGACGTGACGGTCTACTTCGACCGGATTGCCTATGAGGAAGCCGACGCCGTCATTCCGGTTTGCCGGGTCAAGCCGCACACCGACTTTTATGGGCCAATCGAATCGGGCCTGATGAAAATGATCGCCATCGGCATGGGCAAGCAAAAGGGCGCGGACACCTTCCATTCCCGCGGCTTTCCGGAGTTTCATACCCTCATCCCAGCGGTCGGTCTCTCAACACTCAGTCATGTCAACATCCCATTCGGAATTGCCATCGTGGAAAACGGTTATGGGCACTCCTGTATCATCGAAGCTGTGCCTGCCAAGGGCATGCTGGAACGCGAAAAAGAGCTGCTCAAATTGGCGCGCGAGTGGCTCGGACGCCTTCCCGGCGAGAAGATCGATGTCCTGCTGGTCGATGAGATCGGCAAGAACATCAGCGGCGACGGCGCCGACCCAAACGTCATCAACCGCGACGTCTCTGGCGAGATCCTCAAGAACGAAATCCATCCCAAACCGGAGATCCACCGGGTCATCTTCCGCGATCTCACGGCAGATACCGAAGGGAATACCACCGGTGTTGGTTTGGGCGACTTCGTCTTGCGCCAGCTTGCCGATAAGTTCGATCCACTTTCCACCTATATGAACGTCATTACGTCGAAATACCCGGGTGGCGGGCGCATGCCCATGGTGGTCGACAACGACCGCCAGGCGATCTATCTCGCCATCGGCAGCGCACTGCGCACGGAGGCCGAGACGGCCAAAATCGCCCGCATCAGGAACACCAAAGATGTGGAAGAGTTCTGGATCAGCGAACCGTTGCTGCCGCAAATGCTCGCCTCGGGCCGAGTCGAACAACTCACCGACCCTGCCCCGTTCGCCTTTGACGAGCACGGTATGCTGGGAGCCTTCTAGGCTTCCGCCTGCCGGCAACATCTCTCCTACATGCCCCCTCGAATCCTCCCCCTCCCCATCCGGAGGGGGAGCGACGGCGTCGCAATCCCTTTCCCTATTTCTGTATTCCGCATCCCGTCCAAATTTTCTAACGCCAACCAGGGCATATTCGATATCCCAAGGCCAACATGCCTCTCATGATCGGCCGCAAAGACGAGCTCGACGCGCTGATCCGTGCACTCGATCGCGCGCACGACGGTCGTGGCTCGGTTGCGCTCATCGGCGGGGAAGCCGGTATCGGCAAGACCACCCTCGCGGCGGAGCTTCGCTCAGGGGCCGAAGCCCGCACGCTCTCGGTTTTCTGGGGACGTACCCCCGAAGCCGTGTGGGCAGGACCCTACGCACCATGGATCGAGGCGCTCGACGCCCTGGACGGCGATAGTCCCTCCCTCTTCCAAACTGCGGACGACCGATCTGCAGAAGACCGGCAGGCGCAGATTCACGATCGGGTGCTCAGCCGGCTCTCCACCGCGGTGCAGCGCAAACCGGCCCTGCTCGTGCTGGAAGACCTCCATTGGGCTCAACCAGCGTCGCTGGAACTCCTGCGTCACATTGCCTTTTCAACCGCGCGTTCCAGCCTATTGATCGTCGGGACCTACCGCGCCCGCGCGGCGGCCCCGCACTTGCCACTGGGCGCAACCCTGGGCCGTTTGCGACACGAAGCCGAGGTGCTCGATCTCTCCCTCACCGGGCTCGATCGCACGCAGCTGCAGCTCCTGCTCGATGCCACACCGGCGCACCAGATCGACCGCGTTCTGGCAGAAACCAATGGCAATCCGCTCTTCGCCCTGGCTGTCGGCCAAATGCCTGGCGAGTCGGTTGCGCTCGCACGCTCGGAATCTCCTGCCGATTCCGGGGTGCCAATCGCCCTGCGCCAGGCGATCGGCCAGCGTATTGCCGCGCTCGGCGAACCGAGCCAGCGCCTGCTTTCCATTGGCGCCATTTTCGAAGATGCCTTCGACCTTTCGACCATCGCCGCACTCGCGTCGCTCCCGGAAGAGGAAGCGATCGAAGCGCTGGATGAGGCTATCGTCGAAGAAATCCTGCGCCCGGGGTTCGGACTCGACGAATTCGTCTTCGCGCATGCCATCGTGCGCCACGCTGTGCTGACCAACTGGCAACCGTCACGGCTCGTGAGAGAACGACGGCGCATTGCCGAATATCTTGCCGCGGCCCCCCGCAACAACCGACCCGGCGAGATCGCATCGCTCTATCACCTGTCTCGCCCGCTCCCGGGGGCGTCCGCCGGAGTGCCATTTGCCGTCGAAGCCGCCGATGAGGCGCGCGCTGCCGGATCGCACGAGTTGACTGTCAACCTGCTGCAGATGGCGCTCGATCTTAGCGAGCCTGCTGATAACCAGCGTGATGAAATCCTGCGCGGATTGGCGCTCGCTCAAGCCGAATCGTTGCAGATCGAACCCGCCATCGCGACCGCCTGGCAAGCCATCGAGGCGATGGAAGCCGCCGGAATAGATCCG
>JBBQPB010000315.1:0-2734 GCA_038331435.1 Thermomicrobiales bacterium
CATCTCGAGCTCCAACGTCTCGCGCGTCGCCACTGGCTGGCTCTGCCGCGCAATGTTGGCCGCAATCTGGCTGCCACGCGGGCGGCTATGAAAATAGTCTGCGGTTTCCTGTCGGCTGGTCGGGGTGACGGTTCCTTCGACGCGCACCTGACGCTCGGTTTCCGCCCAGTAGAAGAGCAATGCCGCCCGTGGGTTCTCCGCAATGTCGACTCCCTTGGGACTGTTGTAGCTGGAGAAGAAGACAAAACCGCTCGCATCCCAATGCTTGAGCAACACCACCCGCGCCGATGGCCGTCCGTCCGTCGTCGCGGTCGCAACCGTCATCGCGTTCGGCTCGCCCGAGGTAACTTGCTTCTGCTCTTCGTACCAGCAACGGAATTGCTCCAGCGGATCGGAATCGACATCACTCGGGTCGAGTGCCGACCGCTGATAATCCGTCCGTAGCTGTCCCTGGTTCATGACCATTCGATTCGATCCATTCCGGCAAACGACGCGTCCATCACCATAGTTTCCCAGTCGGAGTCGTATCCTCGCACGACATCATCCACGGTTAGCCAGCCGTTGCCGAAAACCCGGTTCATTTGCGTACCGAACATCAATGACCCCGCCAGCACTTCACGCGTTCCCCCCTGTGCCACGATCCCTCGATCGCCGAGCAACATGACCCGCGTCGATACCTGTGCCACCAGCTCCACATCATGCGTCGCCATCAGAATCGCCACCCCGCTTTCCCGAAGCCCAACGAAGAGCTCTGCGAGCTCGCGCTTGCGCAGGGCGTCCATTCCTCTGGTCGGCTCATCGAGTAAGACAACTGCCGGATTGCCGGAAAGTGTGACTGCCAGCGCTGCCCGCTCCTGCTCACCGGCGCTGAGATCGAGCGGAAAGCGGTTGCGCAGATGCCCTAATGCGAACCGATCGAGCACGGTATCGAGCTCGTTCGGATTCGCTCCTCGGCTTGCCAGCGCTGCTGCGACGTCGTCCGCAACTGTCTCGTGAAAGAGCAGGCTCGCCGCCCGTTGCGGCAGGAATCCCACTCGCTTGCCAATCTCTTGGGTACGCGCCGTCATGGGATCGAGCCCGTCGATGCGCACGCTGCCAGAATCGATGTTGTGCAAACCCATTAACGCTCGCAACAAGGTCGACTTTCCTGTCCCGTTTCGCCCCATCACGGCAACCAGCTCACCGGGGCGAACATCGAATGACACCGATTCAAGGACCCGCGCCTTCTCGTAGCCAATCGACAACCGGTCGACGCTGATAGCCGGTTCGGCATCGGGCCGCGGTGCATCGACTGGCGATGGCTGCGGCACGAATCCGGTGCGCTGCACTACACGGCGCGCATCCTTGACCGTCAGCGGCAATGGCTCCCAGCCTGCCAGACGACCGAGAAGCGCCACCGGCGGATCGAGCCGTGGATCGCAAACTCGCAACACCTCGCCCGGCGATCCGTCGAGGTCGTGCCAGCCCGGCCGCAGCAATCGAATCCGATCAGCAAATCCCACCACCCGCTCCAGGCGTTGCTCTGCCAGCACCACCGTGATTCCGAGCTCTTCGTTCAATCGCCGAACCGCAGCGAGCACGTCTTCCGCGCCCGAAGGATCGAGCTGACTGGTCGGCTCATCGAGCGCCAGAATGCGCGGCTGCGATGCCAGCGCCGCTGCGATAGCCACTCGCTGCCGCTCACCGCCCGACAGGGTCGCGATCGCCCGCTTGCGGAGTCGTTCCGTGCCGGTCAGGTCGAGCGCTTCTTCGACGCGCCGCCGCATCGAAGGAACTGGCACCCCCATCTGCTCGAGTCCGAAGGCGACCTCGTCCTCGACTGTGGTCGAAACCGAATGCGCCCCGGGATCCTGGAAAACGAATCCCACTGATCGCGCCAGCGCGCGCGTGGGAAGCAACCGTGTGTCTTCACCCCGAATGAGCACCCGGCCACCGAACGACCCACCGGAGAAGTGCGGCACCAAAGCGTTCAGACAACGCAAAATGGTCGATTTACCACTGCCCGACTCCCCCGCCAGCAGCACCATCTCCGCTTCATCAACCTTCCAATCGAAGTCACGCAGCACCGCGCGATCCGCGTTCGGATACTGGAAGGAGACCGATTCGAAGACGATATCGCGGTCGCCGCTCATCGGTCGGACCGCTCCTGCCAGAGCATGGCAACGACCGGTCCCAATAACCCCAACAACCCGATCGTCAGCGGAACACTGGCGATCGGCCAGGTCAGCGTTGGATAGGGGTCATAGCGAACCGCATCGATTCCCCCAAGCAGCACAGTCATCGCCGCGACGAGCGCGCCACCAATGACGACCGCGTCAGTGCGCTGCCACTGCAAGTTGCGGTAGCGCGTGCGGCGCATCTCGGTGTGCCGGCCAGCGCGCATAGCCACCGCCAGTAACGTGCCCGCCGCCAGCGCACCACCCAGCGCCAAAAGGGTCTCACCGACGGCAAAGAGATAGACCGCAACACAAATCAGTGTAAGTCCTGCCGCCGGAGCCAATCGAGCGAATGTCGAGGTACGGCGTGCCGGTACGCCTCCGAATCCTCGCGATTCCAGCAACTCCGACATGGTTACCGCTCGCTCGATGCCACCGGAAAGCAGCAGCGGTCCGAGATTCAGATAATCGCGTGGGCCCTTGAGCTCCTGTCCGCGGATCGCCTGCGCATCCACAACTTCCCGGTAGGTGGCGACCATCTGCGGAAAGAAAGAAAACGCTACTGATCCGGCAACCCC
>JBBQPB010000316.1:0-2697 GCA_038331435.1 Thermomicrobiales bacterium
TCTTCGGATACCGCCGGGGTTATCTCACGCCCTGCAGACATTGCTGCTCAACCCTTCCTGTCCGCTCTCATCGTACTCGGAAGTGTACTCAGCGTCCTGTGCTCGAGACGACCTCGTCCCAAATGCGGATAACGTCAACCATGGAAATCGCTCCTTCTCGAATGAATCGGAGGATCAATCCGTCGATCGCCACCACGGTCGACGCTACGCCGACCGGAGCTACCCCTCCGTCGAGGATCAGATCCAGATCGGGACCTATCGTTTCGGCCACGGCTTGCGCAGTGGCCGAAGCCGGTGCACCCGATCGGTTCGCGCTGGTGCAGGCAATCGCCCCTCCGGCCTTTTCGATGATCTCGATGGCGATGTAATGGTTCGGCAGACGAACTCCAACCCGATTCCCCGGCCCGAGCACATGGCTTGGGAGTCGAGTAGCGGCCGGAAGCACGACCGTGAGCGGACCTGGCCAGAATGCGTCGAGCAACGGCACGATTGCATCGTCGAGATGAACGAGATGGGAAAGTGCATCGATGGATGAGACCAGCACCGGTAGCGGTTGGCCTTCCGGTCGTCCCTTGATCTCGTAGATGCGCTCGATGGCGGCCGGGTGGGCGAGGGACGCGGCGATGCCGTAGACCGTATCAGTCGGGATCGCCACGACTCCTCCTGCCGCGATCCGTTCGGCCGTCCACTCGATCGCGCGAGAAGCCGCCTGGTCCAGCACCACGACGCGGCCCTGATCGTTCGACTTCGCCTCGACGTGTGCCGATGCCGCTTCACCGGAGCGATCGAAAGGTGCAGGATTGTCGGCGCGCACTAGAGGCTAGCTTTGATCGTCGCCACCAACTTGCTGTTGATGCCGTCGACCGCCAGCAGCTCTTCCTCAGTGGCTACCCGAATTGCCGAAACCGAACCGAACTGCTTCATGAGCGCCTTCTTCTTTTTCGGGCCGATGCCCGGAATATTGTCCAGACTCGATGTGAACGCTTGTTTGGAGCGCTTCTGCCGATGAAAGGAAACTGCGAACCGGTGCGCTTCATCACGCACCCGCTGTACGAGATAGAGCGCCTGTGAATCGCGCGGCAGGATGACCGGGATCGGATTGCCCGGCAAAAACAGTTCCTCGTTCTCTTTGGCAAGACCCGCCATTGGAACGTTCAAGCCAGTTTCTTCCATCGCCGCCAATGCAGCGTTGAGCTGCCCCTTGCCACCGTCGATAATGACGAAATCTGGCAGCGTCGTCCACTTCCCTTCCGTTTCCTCATCGTGCTCCGCCGCTCGTTTGAAGCGGCGCTTGATTACCTCATTCATGCTGGCGAAGTCGTTTGGACCCTCAACGCCCTTGACATTGAACCGCCGGTATTCGCGTTTGGCAGGTCGACCGTCCTCGAACACCACCATGCTGGCGACCGTGTTTGTCCCCTGCAGGTTGGAAATGTCGAAGCATTCGATACGGCGTGGAAGCCGGGGAAGATCGAGCGCGTCGGAGAGCTCGTTCAGGGCTGCCGTCATACGCATCTCGTCGGAAAGGAATTTAACCCGATTTTGCTCCAGATTGTCGGTAGCCGATTTGGCTACCATTTCTACCAGCGCGCGTTTTTGCCCACGCTGCGGAACTACGATATCGACCTTGCCACCCCTGCGGTCCTGTAACCACGCACTGACAACTTCTTCATCGCCAATGGGGAGCGGGTGTTGCAAAATGAGCCGGGAGGGAATCAGGGCCGCTTCCCCATAGAATTGAGCCACGAAACCGCCGATGAGCTCGGACGGCGAGTCTTCGATACGCGCGCTCATCGGAAAAAACTCGGAACCGAGCAATTTGCCATTGCGTAGAAAGCTGACCTGTACGCCAGCATCGCCGCCCGGGCCTTGCGCAACCGCAATCACGTCGGCATTGGTCGTGTCTGAGCTGACGACCTTTTGTCGCTGCAGGACGTGCTTGACTGCGTCGATACGGTCGCGCACTTCGGCGGCGCGTTCGAAGTTCCAAGCGTCGGAAGCCTGCTGCATCTCTTCTTCCAGTGGCCGCAGAATCTCGTCGCCACGTCCATTCAGGAAAAGTGCCGCGCTTTCGATTGCGTGCAAATAGTCCTCATGCGTGGTCGCACCTATGCAGGGGGCGAGGCATTGCTTGATGTGGAAATAGAGGCAAACCTCGTCGTGTCCGGTGATTTTCTTTTCACACTTGCGATACGGAAAGAGCCGGTTGAGCAGGTTGAGCGCTTTGTACGCGGACCCAGCCGAGGTGTAGGGACCGAAATAACGGCCGCCGTCTTTGAGAATGCGGCGGGTCGAGATGATGCGGGGCCATTCCTCGTTGGTGATCTTGAGATAGGGATACGTCTTGCTGTCTTTCAGCATGACGTTGTATTTCGGCTGTAACTTCTTGATTAGCTCGTTTTCGAGAATCAGGGCCTCAGTGGCCGAGTCGGTGCGGATGAACTCGAAATCGGTCACATGCCGCATCAGCTCGCGGGTTTTCGGATCGCGCCCGCGCATCGTTTGAAAATAGGAGCGCACGCGATTTCGTAGCACGATGGCCTTGCCCACGTAAAGCACCGTGCCGTCGTCGTCTTTGAGCTGATAGATGCCCGGCCCGGTCGGGAGCGCGGACAGCCGCTGGGAGAGATTGTCTTTCGTAGTCGTCATAACGTCAGTTTAGAACAAGTGTACGCTAGCTCGCCTGGTGAACGCCAA
>JBBQPB010000317.1:0-2648 GCA_038331435.1 Thermomicrobiales bacterium
TGCTCGATTCGACGTTTCAGCTATCGACACCTGGTCTCTACGCCACATCCTTGATGGCGACGCGCGATTTCAGCCCACTCTTTGCCTTCACGGTGGCGGTGCGAGCATCCTCGCGCGTCGTGGCCGAAGCTATCCGGCAACGCAGGTGAGCTCAGTTGAAGATCCGGTGACTCAACGGAACGGCATACGCTCGTTCGCCAGCTCGATCAACCCGACTGCCTTTTTTACCGTTTTAATCTGGAGCGCTATTGCGCCGTTTACGAAGTACGCGTTGGCGGATTTTCCGCCGCTGGTCTTCATGTCGCTCCGCATGTCGATTGCGGCGGCGATTATTTTTCTTTTCCTGATGGTACGGCGCCGAGCTCTGGGAATCGACCGCGTGGATGTGCCCAAATTCCTGCTGGCGGGCATTGTCCTGTTCGGGCTATCGACCTTGCTCTTTACTGAAGGACTCGCACGAACCACGGTTGCGCACATGATCATCATCGCGTCGACCGGCCCGTTGATCGGAGCAGTCTGGCGCGGGCTGGCGCACCATGAGATGCCGGACCGGCGCTCGCTGCTGGCGATGGGGATTGGGTTTGGTGGTGTGCTCATTGTCGTGAGCGATTCGTCAGGGGAGAACGGCGCGTCCATGACGGGAGATCTCATGGGATTGGCATCCGCCACGTTGTGGGTCGGCATGACAATTTATCCGCAGCCGTTGGTCAGAAAATACGGGCCACTCCGATCGACGGGCTGGATCATTCTGACCTCGCTGCTGCTGATCGTCCCGTTGAGCCTACCGTCATGGGGAACGTTCGGCGCGCATGTTCCCCCGCCGCTGGCCTGGAGCGCCTTACTCTATGCTGCCATGGGGACCCTGGTCGGCAATACGCTTTGGCAGTCGGCGGTGCAACAGATCGGCCCGGCTCGGACCCTGATCTATCTCTATCTCCAGCCCTTCCTGGCTCTGCTGATCGCCGCGATCGTCCTGGGTGACCGTTTGACTCCCTTGCAGGCGATTGGCGGTGTGCTGGCTATTGGCGGCGTCATGCTCGTGCGGAAAGGCGGCCCTGTGCCGCCTGAAGCTCGCGCTGGCTCCCGCTGAAATCGGGAACACGCATTGCGACGCCAACTCCATGCTAGATTGCGTGATCGATCGGTTCATTTTTAGAAACTTCGAGGGAATCACGTGCGCGGAGAAGGCGTTCGACATCCGGTCGAAGTGATCACGGTCGGGTTGGAAAACGACCGGCCTGCTCGATATCCCGCGAATGACGATGTTGCGTACGTGCTGGTCACGCGATTCAATGTTCGCATGCGCATCGGGAAGAAGAACCGCTGGTCCCATCTGGACGGGCGGCATCTGGCTGAGTCATCTGACTACAACGATTTCTGGCTGCGCCGGCTGGACCTTTTCGAACGGGTGTGTATTCCGTCCGTGCTGGCGCTGACGCCGCGCCCGGATGCCTGGTTCGTGGCCTTTGGCGATGTCGAGTCCTGGTACGTGCAGGCGTTGCTGGAACGGTTGCGGCCCTATCCGTGGATCAAGCCATATTTCCGCGAGAAAGGGCATGCCGACGATGCCGGGCCCTTGCCTGCGCTGCTCAGCGCCTATATCCAGTCGCTCGGAAAGGCATATCTCTGCTCGACCCGTTTCGATAGCGATGACTCGCTGCATACGCAGTTCGTTGGCGGGCTCGATCGCGCAATTTCCCACCTGCGCGAAAGGGGATTTGAGGACGAGCGGCGGTGCCTGAACTTTGTCTATGGACTGCTGCAATCGGCGGGCGAGCTGTCGGTCTTCCTGCGCAAGAGCAATATGTTCGAGTCGGTTTTCGAACCAGCGGATCAGGTGCAGGGGCCATATCAGGGGAGTCATGACGAGATTCGCGATCGGATGCCGCTGGTCGAAGTCATCACGAATCTTCCAATGTGGATCTACCACCGGCATGAAGACACCCTGGAGCCGCCTTGGGTGACATCGCGCGACCGGCTGTCTTTGGGGAACCCAGCTGATTACTATCCCGGCTTTGGGCTGGATTCCGATTCGGCATCTTTGCTACGGAAGAAGGTCGATGCGGCCGGCAGCGTCCAGGGAGACGGTCCATTGCGGAGCCGATCGAGCGACCCGCCAACCCTGGCTGGCGATTTACGCGACGCGGTCTATTGGGATGCAGTACAGCTTGGGAGGGCGATCGACCTCGCATCGTCGCAGGATCAGCCCACGCTGGCTGGATGGCTAACTGGGGTGTCGGACGAGGTCGACCCGATGCTGGTCTTGCGTGAATATGAGTCCGGTACCCTGATGTTGCTCAATGGGGCGCAGCTCGCTCGTCTTGCCCGGACGCTGCGTGAGCGCGGTGAGCTTGGGGCGGCGCTGCGAGTCTACGACTATGCGGTGCTCGTCGCGCCATCCGATCGGCATCTGCGCGCGGAACGTGAGGAGCTCGCGGGCTCGATTTCCAATGAGCTCGATCTCGATGAACAAATCGAGCTCGCAGAGATCGTGGATTCGTCTCAGGATCGGTCGAACACCGTCGTGCTGATTGCATCATTCCCAACGGTCGATTTTAGTCCCGAGGACCTCGAATCGCTACGGGCACGCGTCGATCGCATCGAGCGTGCTGGCTGCGCACTCCACATCTTCCTGGTGCCCGACCCAA
>JBBQPB010000318.1:0-2620 GCA_038331435.1 Thermomicrobiales bacterium
GCCGCGCACCAGCGCAATATCGCGCTTGGCATACAACGGCATTTGGAAATCGGTCTCGAGCTCCTTGATCGAATCGAGAGCCAGCATCGGGGTTGGAATCGTCACAGGTATTTCCTCATAGGTTGGATTAATAGACTCAAACGTTGATGGGCTTGTGGCGGGATTCGGAACTCCGACGGAGCTCCTTGATGCCTTAGATTGTCGGGTGGTCGGTATATTCGATGACCGTCCCTTCACCCGCAAGTGCTCGTTGCAACGGATGACTGGCGCGAGCGTCTGAGAACACCACTTTGCCAACGCCTCGCTCGATTGCTTTGATCGCCGATTCGACCTTTACCTTCATGCGGCCCTGCGCCGATTCGAGCGCAGCTTCCGGATCGGCGACATCGATTTCATGAATCAGGGTCGACTCGTCATCTTTGTCGGCCAGCAACCCCGGGGTGTCGGAAAAGAAGTAGATCGCTTCCGCGCCGAGATCGACCGCGAGCTCGAGTGAGAGCTTATCGCCGTCGACATTGATCGGTGTGCCTTCTTCCAGGGCCAGTGCAGGAGGGGTGATGACGGGGAGATAGCCCGCACCGAGCAACAGGCGGAGCAGCGTGGTATCGACCTCCTCAATGGTGCCGGCATGGTCATCGCGCAGCACTTTTGGTTTGCCGTTTTCGACCACGCGAATCGTCGCCTTCCGTCGCCCGGTGGCAATCCGTCCATCGATGCCGCTCAATCCCACCGCATTCACACCGGCCGCCTGGAACTGGGCAACGATCCGCTTGTTTACCTTGCCGGCGTAGGCCATCAGCATCATATCGATCGTTTCGCGATCGGTATAACGACTGACGCGGCCCTTCTCACTCGTCACCATACGGGGCGGACGGCCGAGCTCGCGGCTGAGCTGGCTGAATTCGGCGTTACCCCCGTGCACCAGGATGGCCGGTTGATCCAACGCCGCAAAGTCCACCGCGAAATTCGCATAGGACTCCTCGGTGATCCCGGCTCCGCCGCCGATCTTGATGACGATCATCGAAACCTTCCCTTACTAAAGCTGCGGCGGTCCCGCCGCGATTCGTTCCCGCACGGCCGGAATGCCGCCCGGAACCTGCCACATTGATTCGATCCACCAGGTCGCGCCGTTTTCCGCCAAGCCGCGCACGTTGTCGAGCGCAGCTGCATTGCCCGGTGGGGTCAGCCCTTCGACCGCGATATCGAACGTGTCGAGATTTGCGCCAAGTTCTTCCAGCTCGGATCGGAGCGTCGGCAACGCGTCCGGGGTTGGCGTCGACCAGTTTCCGGCGGCGTCGCGTATGTTGGGGAGTACTCCATCCCACCGCGCTGCGCGCTGCATCGAAGTCGTACTTCCCATTAATCCTACGTTCCAGATGGGAACGCGCGGTTGCTGTACCGGGACGATCTCCCCAGTGGGCGCCGTCCAATTGACATCGTAGTGTGCGCCATGGAACTCGAACGGTTTCCCGGTCCAGAACTGTTCCAGCAACTCCAAACACTCGTCCAGCAATGCGGCCCGCTTCTTGCGGTCGAGTTCCTCACCCACCTGCGCGAATCCGGTCTCGATTGCGCCCAGTCCCGCACAAAGCAGAGCGCGGCCATCCGAGACCATGTCGAGCGTCACGAGTTCGCTGGCCAGCTTCCACGGCCGTCGACGAGACGGCGGCGTCAACAGCGTTCCCAGTGTGATGCGTTCGGTCAACGCGGCCATTCCCCCCAGCACGACCCACGGATCGATGCCATAGATCGTCTCCCAGCCAAAGGCGGCGTCCCACCCGGCTCGTTCGATCTCGACCGAAAGCTCCAGGAACTCCTTTGCGCTCGCATTCGGAATGACAAGACCGAATTTCAACGTTCACCTCGCATGCATCCAACACGGCACGAACATGGAGAACGCACAGACCGGCTCCCCGTAAGATGGGTGCGCACTAAATCGGGTGCAGTCCGGCGAAATCTATTCCGCATGTTTCTTCATACCCGAGCCGGATATTGAACGACTGCACGGCTTGCCCGGCCGCACCTTTCATCAGGTTGTCCAGTGCCGCCATCACGACCACGCGGTTCGAGTCCGGATCGCGCTCGAACCCAACATCGCAATAGTTCGAGCCGGAAAGAATCTTCGGTTCCGGATAGCGATGAATACCGCTCGATTCCTTGACGACCCGCATGAACGGCTCGTCCTTGTACGCCTTTCGATAGAGCGCCCAGACTTCTTTCTCCGACATCGGCTCCTTGAGATAGACGTGCGAGGTTGCCAGAATGCCGCGCACCGCCTCGACCGAGGTTGCCGAGAAGGCAATTTCCGGTGCACTTCCGTCGACGGTCAGCTCCTGGATGATCTCGGCCGAGTGGCGGTGTCCCGTCGGTTTGAACGAGCGAATCACCCCGGCTCGTTCCGGATGGTGGGATGCCAGACCCGGTGAATTACCCGAGCCCGACGAACCGGTTTTGGCTTCGATCACGGTCGGCCTCGTCAGATCGACCACTCCCGCCTGGAAGAGCGGAAAGAGTCCCAGGATCGAGGTCGTTGCCATACATCCCGCGCTCGAGATCAGATTCGCCCCGCGGATCGCCTCGCGGTGCAGCTCGGGAATGCCATAGACGAACTCGGTGAGCA
>JBBQPB010000319.1:0-2591 GCA_038331435.1 Thermomicrobiales bacterium
GACGGCGTGATACCGATGTCCGATTTCTGTATGGCACGTTCGATATCGGGGATTACCCCCTTGTCCCACGGCTGGATGACCAGCAGGCGGGCTTCTGGCGCGGAAATATTCGACATCTGACTGAGCGGGGTCGGCGTACCGTAGTACTCAACCGAGACGCGGTCGAGCAAGGCAGGTGAGGCGCGCCCCGTGCGAATTGTGTTCAGATCGCGGTGGAGTGCCTCCAGCGACTTGGCCATCCGACTATCGGCGTCGGCAAGTGTCTCATTGATCATGGTAAAGCCCCTTCTGTTGGGTGGATTCTACCCGCAACCGGGCTCGAGGATGGGTCAGGCGGTGGCGAAACGCGATTCGCCGGCAGTGACCAGGGTGCCCACCTGGGCGCCTTCGACCGCTCGCTCGATCGCGTTCTCGTCGCGGACGTCGAAGACGAGGATTGGCACATTGTTCTCACGGCAGAGCGAGAGCGCAGCGGCGTCCATGACGCGCAGATCTTTCTCGATCGCTTCCTGGTGAGAGAGCCGCTCGTAGCGGCGGGCATTCGGATTGAGCCGTGGATCGGAATCGTAGACCCCATCGATGCCGTTTTTGGCCTTGTGCAGGTTCCCAGCGTTCAACTCGAGCGCGCGTAATGCGGCTGCCGTGTCGGTGGTGAAGTAGGGGTTGCCAGTGCCGGCGGCCAGGATGACCACACGACCCTTTTCCATGTGGCGAATGGCTCGGCGGCGGATATATGGTTCGGCAACCTCGTGCATCTCGATGGCGGTCATCACCCGGGTGGGCACGCCAGCGCGCTCCGATGCTTCCTGTAATGCCAGACCGTTCAACACCGTCGCGACCATCCCCATATAGTCGGCGGTGGAACGATCCATCCCTTTGATGCTGGCGGAGATACCTCGCCAGATGTTGCCCCCGCCGATGACGATGGCAACCTGCACATTCGAGTCGGCAACCTTCTTGATCTGCTGCGCCAGCGATGCTACGACGGCCGGATCTATGCCGTAGTGCGAATCGCCCATCAGCGCTTCGCCGCTGAGCTTCAGCAAAACTCGCGCGTGTCGTTCACTCACGTGCCTGGCTCCTTTGCAGCGAAACGCTGTTGTCCCAACCCTGCCCGAGGTGTTGGAGAGGGTTACTCAGTCTCAGTTGCGGCTGGCATGTCAGCGCCGACCTCGAAGCGTGCGAAGCGCCGGACGACGATGTTCTCTCCGAGCTTGCCGATTTGCGTGCGAACCAGGTCGCCGATCTTTACCTTTGAGTCCTTGATGAACGGCTGTTCCAGCAGAACGACCGCGGCGACGGCCGACTTGCGGTCAGAGAATTCGTCTTCCAATTTTACCCAGTCGGCTTCGGAAATCTCGTCTTCGGTGACATACCGCGGGGCCATGGCGGCCACCTGCATCGCGATGTCGTGGGCGAGTGCTTTGAAATCATCGGTGCGGGCAACAAAGTCGGTCTCGCAGTTGATCTCAACCAGGGACCCGATGCGGCCACCGTGGATGTACGGCTCGATTACGCCTTCACTGGCGTTGCGGCCGGACTTCTTGTCGGCCTTGGCGAGGCCCTGTTGGACAATGACGGCCTCGGCCTTCTTGACGTCGCCGCCGGTCTCGGTGAGGGCGCGCTTGCATTCCATGATGCCGGCGCCGGTGAGGTCGCGCAGCTCCTTAACCTGGGCTGCACTAATCGTTGTTGCGCTCATTCCTGTCTCATTCTTGTATTGGTGGCGTTGGACCAGGTCCAACGCCCACTCAGTTCGTTCGCTATGGAATTAGGGGGTGACTTCCGCCTGAACTTCGACGATCGCTTCTTCGACCGCGGGAGCAGCGAAGAGATCGGCGTCGAGCACGCCGGGATCATCGGCCAGCACGGACTCGGTTGCGAACGCCTCGTCGGCGCGATACGCCTGGTTTTCCATCAAGCCCTGGATCGCCGCGTCGGCGATCATGCCGGTCAGCAGGCGAACGGCGCGGATTGCGTCGTCGTTGCCAGGGATGAGGTAGTCGATCTGATCAGGATTCGCGTTGGTGTCGGTGATCGCGATGACGGGAATTTTCAACTTTTGGGCTTCCGCCATGGCGAGGTGCTCGCGCTTGGGATCGATCACGAACAGCGCCGCAGGCAGCTGGGTCATATCCCGCATGCCGCCGAGTGTGCGCTCAAGGCGCTCCAACTCTTTACGCAGCGTGGCGGCTTCCTGTTTCGGCAGCCGCTCGAGCTCGCCGCGCTCTTCCTGTCGCTCGATGTCCTTCATCAGTTTCAGGCGGCCACGGATGGTGGCGAAGTTGGTCAGCGTGCCGCCGAGCCAACGCCGATTGATGTAGTACTGGTTCGAGCGAGCAGCTTCGAGTGCGATGACTTCCTGCGCCTGTTTCTTGGTGCCGACGAAGAGAATTTTGCCGTTGTTGCTGGTGGTCTTCTGGACGAATGCGAGTGCATCGCCAAGATATCCAAGGGTTTGATCCAGGTCGATGACATGGATACCGTTGCGCTGCGAGTGGATGTACGGCTTCATCTTCGGGTTCCAGCGCTTGGCCTGGTGTCCGAAGTGCACGCCGGCTTGCAGCAATTGCTGCATCACCTTATCGGGC
>JBBQPB010000320.1:0-2527 GCA_038331435.1 Thermomicrobiales bacterium
GGGTTTCGTCGGTATGTGCACCGGAGCCGCCATGACCGGCACCCGTCCGGTCGTCGACTTCATGTTTTTCGACTTTATTCTCGATGCCTTTGGCGAGATGATTAACCAGACTGCGAAGATCCAGTACATGAGCAGCGGTCGGCTCAAAATGCCGATCGTGCTGCGCGGGGCGATCGGTATCGGCGGTTCGGCGGCCACTCACCACTCCGGCAACTACTATCCCTTCTTCGCCCATATCCCTGGGTGGCGGGTGGTTGTACCGACCACACCCCGCGATGCGAAGGGTTTCATGAAGAATGCACTTCGTGGTGATGATCCGGTTCTCTTCCTGGAACACAAGAATCTCCTCAACGTCAAAGGCATGGTGCCTGAAGTCGAAGAAGATGAGGTCATTCCATTCGGGGTGGCTTCGGTTCGCCGGGAAGGCACCGATGCGACCGTCGTTGCGATTGGTCTGATGGTCAACAAGTCGCTGGAAGCCGCCGACGTGCTGGCGAAAGAGGGCATTTCGATCGAGGTGATCGATCCGCGTTCGATCGCTCCACTCGATATCAACACGATTCTCGAATCCGTTCACAAAACGGGTCGTTTGCTGGTGGTAGACGAAGATTTCCAACCGGCCGGCATGGGTGCTGAGATCTCCGCTCAGGTGACGGAACAGGGATTCGATGATCTCGACGCGCCGGTGCGGCGCCTCAACGGCCTGCACACTCCCGTTCCATACAGCCCGCCGCTGGAGGCCGCCGTCGTGCCGAACCGTGACACGATCGTCGCGGCCATTCGATCCCTGCTCGCGGAATAACAGGATTTGGTTTGAGGGCACACCAAAAACGTCATCCTGAGGAACGAAGGATCTCCCCGCAGGGCGTCGTTCTTCACGATTGACGCACAAGAGACACTGGATTCAATTTGAGGACACGTCAACAACGTCATCCTGACGAACGAAGGAAGTCCCCACAGGGCGTCGTTCCATACGGCAGGTCCAAACAAGGAGTAAACGTTGGCAAGTGAAGTGGTGATGCCGCGACTGGGCTGGACGATGGAAGTCGGCCGCGTCGTCGAATGGCTCAAACAGGATGGGGAACCGGTCGAGGCCGGCGATTTTATCCTGGCAATTGAAAGTGACAAAGCAGTTTCGGAGATCGAAGCGCTCGATTCCGGTATTCTCCGCATCCCGGCCGATCCCCAGATAGGGATTGAACTGCCCGTTGGCGCGACCCTCGGTTTCATCATTCAAGCCGGTGAAACCGATCCCTTCGCGGGCGCACCAACCGCGGTTCAGACACCCAAACCGGTCGACACTCAGGCCGCCGAGCCCAACGCTCCGGTTGCGGCGACCGCAAGCAGCAATGGTCAAAGCGGCGAGTCGGCGATCAGTCCGCGCGCGCGCAGGACCGCGGACGAACTCGGAATCGACTGGTCGGCGCTTGCCGGTTCCGGCAGTTCAGGCCGAATTCGCGAGCGAGACATTCGTGCCGCCGCCGCGAGCCGGCCAGCGCCCTCCCAAACCCGCGCGATTCCATCAGTTCGCCGGTTGGCGGAGGCGTCGGGTGTCGATCTCACGACCATTCCCGCGGGCGGTCCTTCCGGTCGCATCACACGTTCCGATGTACTCGCCGCCTCTTCGCCATCGATGGCAACGGGCGTTGGTGAACCGATCACCGCGATTCGCCGGGTAATCATCCAGCGCATGAGCGAATCAGCCCGTACGGTCGCACCCGTCACGCTGACGACCGACGCCGATGCCTCGGAACTTGTTCGCATCCGTGCGCTGCTCAAGGATCAGATGAACGGAGACAGCGATCCAGTGCCGTCGTTCAACGATCTGATCGCGCGGCTGGTGGCGTTGTCACTGATCGAACACCCTGCGCTCAATGCGACCCTGAGTGGCGACCAGATCATCCAGCACGAGGCAATTCATCTCGGAATGGCGGTCGATACCGATCGTGGGTTGCTCGTGCCGGTCGTCAGGGACGCCGACCGCAAATCTGCCCACCAGATCGCTCGCGAATCGGCGCAATTGATTCAGCAGACGCGGTCGGGTTCGGTCTCGACGGACGCTCTCCGTGGCGGTACCTTCACGATCTCCAATCTCGGTATGTTCGATATCGATGCGTTCACATCGATCATCAATTTGCCGGAGTGCGCGATCCTCGGGCTCGGACGCATTCAAGCGCGGCCGGTCGTTATCGATGAGAATACTGATGAGATTGCAGCACGGAAGATGATGGCGTTGAGTCTCACCTTTGATCATCGCGTGGTCGATGGTGCTCCCGCTGCCCGCTTCCTGCAATCTGTGAAACGGAAGATCGAACGTCCGTACACCTGGTTGATGCGATAGTCGCGGCAGAATCCGCGTAGAGAGATTCACCAGTGCAGATCAACAAAACCAAAGCGAAGATGCTGGCAGGAGAGGCCGCGTTCGGATTCGAACTCGGGATGGGATCGCCGCTGATCGCGGAGGCGCTCGCCGGGACAGGTATCGACTCTGTTCAGATCGACAATCAGCATGGCGATTGGGGTCCGG
>JBBQPB010000321.1:0-2521 GCA_038331435.1 Thermomicrobiales bacterium
CAGGATGACCCGCCGTAGTCCATGCCGTTCGGCATGCTTCAGTGCGAACCCCAGTCCCGAGCGCGTCTTGCCTCCGCCGGTTGGCACCGTCAGCCGGAAGAACCCGGGTGGTTGCTCGGCCGCGGCCAGACAGGCTTCATATACCTCCGCCCGCACCTGATTGACTGGAGTTGCCTGCTGCTCTGGCGTCAGCTTCCCGATGAACCTTGTCTGATCGGCCTGAAACTGCGCCCAAAGCGACGCGATCTCGGTTGCGCTCCCTCGCTGCGCTGCCACTTCGGGATGCCAATGCCGCTCTGTATCGAAGTGATCGGCATCCACCAGCGCGGAAAAGAGCATCCGCAACCAAAACTCCATCGTGTGCCGGTCATTACGGGCAAACGCCGGAATCTGTGGCAACGCTCGATCGGCTGGAATCAGCGCGAGCGCCTCGAATCGTTCCAGCGATTTCCGAAGTGTGACGGAGTTTCGAGCATGCTCGCTGCTCTTGATCCGCATTGCCTCGGCATCGAGGAGGCCGCCATGATGCCCCTGCAGCGGAAATGCCAGCTCCTGCAACACATCGATTGCTCGCAGGAACCCAGCCCCCTTGTGATCGACGGTCGAGTGCTTGCGATCAGGCTGTTCATGGCACAGCAGTAAGTAGCGCTGAAAGTCTTCACTCGCCTTCCCGGCGTCGTGCAGGATTCCCGCCCACCAGGCCGCGTCCTCAGAACCGAACTCCCGTGCATGCTCTGCAGCCAGCTCCGCGACGGAGCGAGCGTGCGTCCCCAGATCGTGCCACGCTCCCGAATCGTTCGGAGTATGCGCATGCAGCATCGGGACTCTCATTCTTCGAAAGTACAGAGTGTTATACTCGAAGAATAGAACACGTGTTCCATTGGGTCAATCCTTTCCCGACCGCATGCACCTACATGAAATCAAGGTGAGGCGCAATCGGACGAACCAACGGCATCTGGTAGAATAGTTTTCAGAACAGAAGTTCGTATTCCGAGGAAATTACTCAGAATTACTATTCCCTCATCTGTTGGATACCCTTTCTATGCCCGATCTCGTCACATCCCCTGAATCGCCTGCCGCCCAGGAATCGTCTACCGGCATACCCGTGTCCCAGATCGACCTCGATCTCCGGGAAGCCCTCGATCGACCCATGCTGACCGCGCTCGAGGAAGCGGAAGAATCCCCCACCTGGTGGCAGCGCAACCATCTCTGGTTAGCCACGATCGGCTGCTGGATCTTGACCATTTCCGGCATCGTTGGGATGCGTCTCCTGGACGCCCCCAAACCGATCACCAACGGGCTCTTCATCCTCGCCTATTTCTTCGGGGGCACCCTTTCCGCCATCAACGCGCTCAAACTCCTGGCGAAGCGCGAGGTCAGCATCGACTTGCTAATGGTGCTGGCGGCCATTGGCGCAGCCACCGTCGGCCACTGGGAAGAAGGCGCCATCCTCTTCGGGCTCTTCTCTCTTTCCAATGCGCTGGAAGACTATGCCCTCGGCCGCACCCGCCGCGCCGTGCGTTCGCTGATGGACCTCACCCCGGAAGAAGCCACCCTCATTGCGACGGACGGCAGCCAGACCATCGTTCCGGTCGACCAGTTACAAGTCGGCGAAGTCGTGCTCATTCGTCCGGGCGAGCGCATCCCCGCCGATGGGATCGTCGACCAGGGCGAATCGGCCTGCGATCAAGCGCCCATCACCGGCGAATCGATGCCGGTCAGCAAGCAGATCGGCGACGAGGTCTACGCCGGCACCATCAACACCACCGGCGCATTGCAGGTACGCGTCTCCCGCATCTCCCGCGAAAGCACGCTTTCGCGCATCGTGGCGGTGGTGGAACAGGCGCAAGAGCAGAAAAGCCGCACCCAACGCTTCACCGACCGCTTCGAGGGCCGCTACGCCATCGCGGTCATCGTCGGGTCGATTCTGGCCTTTTTCGCCTTCATGTATCTCGGCGGCGAATCCCAGAGTGACGCCTTTTACCGCGCGATCACCCTCCTCGTGGTCGCCTCTCCCTGCGCGCTCATCATCTCCACCCCGGCCTCCACCCTCTCGGGACTGGCCAACGCCGCACGCAACGGCATCCTCTTTAAAGGAAGCGGCTACCTGGAAGACCTTGGCCAGGTGGACACCATTGCCTTCGACAAAACCGGCACCCTCACGCTGGGCCAACCCTCGGTCACCGATGTCGTCGATCTTGGCACTGGCTGGAGCGAATCCGAGTTGATCACCCGGGTGACCGCGGCCGAGAACCAATCCGAGCATCACATCGGCAAAGCCATGACCGCCTACGCCACCCGGCAGGGCTACCCGATCGAACCCGTCGAGCAATTCGACTCCATGCCCGGCAAAGGCATCGTTGCCACGGTCGACGGCGCTATGGTGGCCGTGGGCAACGCCTATCTCTTCGCCGATCTTGGCGTCGATACCACCTCCGCCTCCGCCGTGGCCGAGCGCCTGCGCGCCGAAGGGAAAACCGCCGTCCTCGCCGGCGACCGCACCGCGGTGCGTGGCGTGATC
>JBBQPB010000322.1:0-2521 GCA_038331435.1 Thermomicrobiales bacterium
GTGCATGCCCTGTTGGGGGAAAACGGCGCCGGCAAGTCCACCCTGATCAAAATCATGACCGGCATCCAACCGCCCGATACGGGTGAGATGCTGTTGGATGGACAGGAAATTCATCTCGCTTCGTCCCAGGACGCGCAACGCTATGGCATCGCCGCGATGTATCAGGAGCCGATGATTTTTCCCGATCTCTCGGTGGCGGAGAACATTTTCATCGGCCACCGGAACCGCGGCAAGATCGTCGATCGCCGGAAGATGGAGAAAGAGGCGCGCGAGGTGCTGGGGCGCCTCGGGGTGCAGATCGAGGTCGACGAGCCAGCGCGGGGATTGACGCTCGCCGAGCAGCAAACCGTCGAGATCGCCAAGGCTATCTCGCTCGATGTTCGCGTGCTCATCATGGACGAGCCGACTGCATCGCTCTCCGCGCACGAAGTGCGGCGGCTCTTCCGCATTATCGACAACCTGCGTGCAGAGGGCGTGGCAATTCTCTTCATCTCACACCGCATGGATGAAGTCTTCGAGATTTCCGATACGGTCACGATCCTGCGTGACGGGCAGTGGATCTCGACCCGGCCGCGTTCTGAACTCACCCCGCGCATGGCGATCCGCGACATGGTTGGCAGGCAAGTGGTTGAAATCTTCCATCGCGAGCGGCACACGCCCGGCGACGTTCGACTCAAAGTCGAAGGGCTTTCCAGGACTGGCGCCTTCGAAGACATCAATTTCGAGATACGCGCCGGTGAAGTGCTCGGTTTTGCTGGATTGGTCGGTGCGCGGCGCACCGATGTAGGACTGGCGCTGTTCGGAATCGCCCCGGCGGAGAAGGGTACGGTCACGCTCGATGGTCAGCCGGCGAATGTGACAAACCCACGCCAGGCGCTGGATCGTGGTATCGCCTATAGCACTGAAGACCGGCGCCAACTCGGCCTGATCATGGGCCAGTCGATTTCTAACAACATCGTGTTGCCCTCCCTGCAACGTTTTCTGGACAAGTTCGGACTTGTCAAACGGGAAGAGGAGCGAGAGGTCGCCGAGACCTATCGTATGTTGCTCAAGATTCGCGCGGCATCGGTAGATGTGGCGACCGCGTCGCTCTCGGGTGGGAATCAGCAGAAGGTGGTTATCAGCAAATGGCTGGAGACGCATCCCAAAGTGCTCATTCTCGATGAGCCCACTCGCGGTATCGATGTCGGTGCGAAGGTGGAAGTGCATCAATTGATCGATGAGCTGGCAGGACAGGGAATGGCGATCATGCTGATTAGCTCGGATCTCCCCGAGGTGCTGGCGATGAGCGACCGCATTCTGATCATGCGGGAGGGGCATCAAATGGCGATCCTCGATCATGCCGAGGCGAATCAGGAAAAGGTGTTGGCACATGCCATGGGCCAGGCGCCCGAGTTGGAAGACGCGGACGCGCGTGCGGCGTTGCAATCGTTCGATGCGCTGATCAAAGCGGAGAGCGGCGACGGTGACTGACCGCTTGTTGCGCCATATCCGCCCCGAACAGTTCCGCGAGCTCATTCTGCTGTTCGTCACGATTGGGGCGTTGCTCTTTTTCTGGACCCAGATTCCGAATTACTTCGACCCCCGCTCGGTCAACCGGCTCACGGTCGGATTTGCCATACCGCTGGTCGTTGCCGTCGGGCAGATGATGGTGGTGCTGACCCGGAATATCGATTTGTCGGTCTCCTCGACGGTGGGATTGTCCGCCTATGTGGTTGGCACCTTCCTGACGCGCAACGATGTTTCGCCCTGGATCGCGGCCCTGCTGTCGATGCTGATCGGATGCCTGCTGGGCGCCATCAACGGGCTGCTGGTGGCATATGGTGGGGTGCCGGCGATCATCACGACGCTCGGAACGCTGGCAATCTACCGTGTGGTGCTGGTGGAAATTTCCGGAGCGAAAACGGTCACGACCGGCGATCTGCCCGGCTGGATCGGCACGCTTCCCAGCAAGTCCCTGGCGACGTTCAAGGACTATGACTTGCGACTGATGGTTGGCATCGCGTTGATCGTAGTCATCGCAGGCTATCTGGTGTTGCGCTTCCTGCCCTTTGGGCGGCGGCTCTATGCTATCGGTTCGAACCCTGATGGGGCCAAAATGGCCGGTCTCCCCGCGCAACGCAGCGTCTTCTCTGCATTTGTCATTTGCGGCGGATTGGCCGGGTTGGCAGGATTCATGTACCTGGTGCGTTTTGGCAACATCACGGTGACGGCGGCGCAAGGGCTGGAGCTCCAGGTCGTGGCCGCGGTCGTGGTCGGTGGCGTCAGTATCCTCGGCGGTCAGGGGACCATCTTCGGAGTTTTGCTCGGCGTGGTCCTCATCGAGGTATTGCAGCAGAGCTTGCTTCGTTGGTCGGGTCTCAGCGAGTTCGTGAAAGATGCCATTCTTGGTCTCCTGATCCTGATTGCGATTACAGTCGACGCCGTGCTCCTCGGCAAGCTGCGCGAGGCTTGGGTAAATACCCGCCGTCGCGACAAAGCCGCAGAACGGCTGGCCATGGAAGGGCGGACCGATGGGGCG
>JBBQPB010000323.1:0-2506 GCA_038331435.1 Thermomicrobiales bacterium
ATCGCTCGCTGCACATCTGCCTTCGTTGTCTCGATTTCCGTCATGTTTGCGTCCTCCCGTATGTCGTGACTGCGCCTTTGCGGCCTACGGTATTTTCCGCAGAGTCTCGGACTCGTTTAAAATCGTGGTTCATCCGCGCACGTTCCATTAAGATTTGGTAGAATTAGAACAGAAATTCTAATCCACCACTGAGGCTCCGCAGGGCGGGGAGCCGCTCCAAAAAGGACATACCATGGCAAAAACTGAGGCAAAAACTGACGATCGTGATCGCGCGCTCGACCTTGCGATTGGCCAGATCGAACGGCAATTTGGCAAGGGCTCCATCATGAAGATGGGGGATGCTCACTCGATGCAGATCGAGTCGATCTCCACGGGGGGCATCGCGCTCGATCTCGCCCTCGGCATTGGCGGCCTGCCGCGGTCCCGCATTACCGAAATCTATGGGCCAGAGTCGTCAGGCAAAACGACGCTGGCGCTGCACGTCATCGCGGAGGCGCAGGCCGCTGGTGGCATGGCGGCCTATATCGACGCCGAACATGCACTCGATCCAGAGTATGCTGGCCGATTGGGCGTCAATCTCGAAGAGCTTCTGATTTCGCAACCGGACACTGGTGAGCAAGCGCTGGAGATCGTCGAGGCGCTGGTTCGCTCGAATGCGATCGACGTGATTGTGATCGACTCGGTCGCCGCGCTGGTGCCCAAGGCTGAAATCGACGGTGATATGGGCGATACCCATGTCGGTCTGCAGGCCCGGCTTATGAGTCAGGCACTGCGCAAGCTCACCGGCGCCATCAGCCGCTCGCGGACCTGCGTCATCTTCATCAACCAGCTTCGCATGAAGATCGGTGTCATGTTTGGCAATCCGGAAACCACCACCGGTGGCAACGCGCTCAAGTTCTACTCCTCGGTCCGGCTCGATATTCGTCGCATCGAAACCATCAAGAACGGCACGGATTCCGTCGGTTCACGCGTGCGTGTCAAGGTGGTCAAGAATAAGGTCGCACCGCCTTTCCGCCAAGCTGAATTCGACATCATGTACAACCAGGGCATCTCGAAAGAGGGCAGCATCCTCGATGTTGCCACCGATATGGGGATCGTCCGCAAGCAGGGCGCCTGGTTCTATGTCGATGAGGATCGCCTGGGTCAGGGCCGCGAGAACGCTAAAGAATTCCTCAGGCACAATCCGGACGTGATGAAATCCATGCTCGATCGGATCAAGGCGGGTTCACCCGAGCTCAACAAGATCGCGCCCGATGCCAAGGGCGAGGTCGCCGTCGGACCCAACGGACTCGAAGAGCCCGCGTTTTAGCGTCGTCTCTTCCGACCCTCGCTCCTGTTTCGTTGCGGGAGCGAGGGTTTTGTTACGCCCACTCGATCGAGTCGATCGACAAATTGCCATCGACTCGCACGAATCGGTAGATCTCGAAGCTGCGGTCTTCGTACCCGACGCGCACCGCGAGCGCTTCACTGGATGAGCTGACGAGCTCCACAGAACGAAGCGCCGGCCCGTCTCCTTCGATCCGGGCTGTCTCCAGCGCGTGTTCCAATTCGTTCTCAGGGATGGCAAGAGTGGTGGCGAGTCGCGCCCGATAGGACGGCGAGTAGAGCGCGATCCCGCGTCCAGGTTCTCCGCTCTGGCGTGTCTCCAGCAAGCGCTCGACCACCCGGGTTGCATCAGACAATTCCTGCGCGGCGCGCGGGAATATGACTCCCGAGAGCCATGCGGGTGTTGCTTGGGTTGGAATCGTCCTCAGTTGCGTCGCCGCGGGCGGATGCGACAGCGACGATCGACGGATGTCCGGTACTTTTTCCGCATCTTGCATGGGTATGGATTCTTCTGAAGTGTCCTGTTCCCGGCGCGTTAGCAGAACCGAAAGCGCCACCATCGAGATGACAAAGCCAACCAGGAGCACCAACGTCACCACATCGAGTGCGCCTTCGTCGATTGCCGTTGAGGTTGTCTGAAATACCAGTAGCACCGAGCGGTGGTCCCTCGATCGATGCAATGGAACGGAGCGCCAGTTCCGCAGACTCTAGCCGATTCGGCGTCTTCTGCGAATCCAGTGCACTCCATTCCGTACCGCTTCATGACCAAAGTACCGCTAGGGCTGTGGACGCCGGCAGACGTTCGCTACTCAGGCAGATTTGCGATCTCGATCGCTGGCACCTTGTCGGCTGGCTCGAATCCAAACACCTTGCCGAAGAAGTAGAGCGAACCGTCCAAACTATGCTGGATGTTCTCCGCCTTTCGGAATCCATGCTGCTCGCCTTCGTAGATCACCAGCGCAACTGGCATCCCTTTGGCATTCACGGCGTCGTACATCATCTGTGCCTGATTCGGCGGCACAATCTTGTCTTCGTCTCCCTGGAAGATCAGCAGGGGTACGTTGATGTTATCGACATAATTGATGGCGGAGCGTTCCTTGTAGCGGTCGATTGCTTCGGGGTAGGGGCCGATAAGTCCGTCCAGGTAGCGCGACTCGAATTTATGCGTATCGAGGGCCAT
>JBBQPB010000324.1:0-2505 GCA_038331435.1 Thermomicrobiales bacterium
TCTGCGCTCCACGGTATCGGAGCCGGAACCGACACTGAGAACTGGTGGGTTCAATCGATGTATGTGATCACCACGTCGACAGTTGTGGGCTTGATGCTGCTGCGAGCCTGGACAATGGGCAGCCGTCGGGCAAAGATCGAAGGCGAACTGAATGCCGAAGCTCAGGATTGGCAGCGCTCAACGACCGTTGAACCGCGATCTCGCGAATACGCAGCTCGATGAGAGTACTTATCGTCGAGGACGAAGTGCGGCTGGCCGAGCTGATTGGCCGAACCCTGAATCGAGAACTCATCGAGACCGCGATCTCACATGATGGTCGTGAGGGACTCGAGGCTGCCTTGCGGGGTACGTATGACGTCATCATCCTCGACCGCATGTTGCCGTTCCTCGACGGCATCCATGTCATCAAGGAACTGCGGAAGTTCCAGGTACAAACGCCGGTGCTCATGTTAACGGCGCTTAGCGATATGCCGGAACGGGTGGAAGGATTGTCCGCTGGGGCGGATGATTACCTCGGAAAGCCGTTCGCCTTTGAAGAGCTCATCGCCCGGACGCGTGCACTCGCACGGCGGGTTGACCGTCCGATGGCCCCCGAAGCTATCGAGATTGGCGTGGTAGTCATCGATCTGAGAACGCATACGGTAACGCGGAACGGGACGCCAATCGATCTGTCTCCGCGTGAATTCGATCTCCTCGAGACATTGGTGCGGCACCGCGGCCAAGTCCTTTCCCGAGAACAATTGCTCCGCCGCGTTTGGGGGACCAGCTCAGAACCAACTGGAAATGTTGTGGACTTGTACATCCACTACCTGCGGAAAAAGCTGGATCCCGAGGCGATCAACGATCCTCCTCTCATCCGAACCGTCCGCGGCCTCGGTTATTCGATCGTTTAGGAAGCGCCGATGTTTCGCGCTGTCAGCCGCCGCCTTGCGTTAATGAATGCCCTTGTGGTGCTGGTCGTGTTGGCGGCGGTCGGAGCGGCTACCTACTTCTATCTCTCGCAGAGAATCGAGGGTGAAATCGATAGCGAGCTCGCCAGTCGCGCGAGGGCCGTGGCACAGCTTTGGGCAGGTTCGTTCGGCGCAGCGACCGAAGCTCCCGCAATCGATAATCAATCTTCAAATGCCCAGCCCGCGTCTCACGATGACGACGATGGAAAGCATGGTAGCGATGATCTCGCCGAAGAGCTCATCAGGAGCGGAGACACCATCGCCTACGGCTTCTCTGCTGACGGCAAACTGGTGAGCGACCTGCGTGGTATCGACATTGCAGAACTGCCCAATCTGCAGTCCATCGACACAGCCCTGGCTGGAAAGACAACGAGCGAAACATTGGTGGTGGATCACGACAAGATCCGTCTATTTTCGACCCCGGTTTTTTATCAGGGTGAAATTATTGGCGCGGTACAGGTTGGTATGGGTTTGGGGCCCAATAACGAAACGCTGTCGTTCATTCGTCGAGCGACGATTGGCGGCCTCATACTCGGCGCGCTGCTTGCTTTGCCTTCTGGACTCTTTCTGGCAAACCGTTCGATGCGCCCCATACGTCGCGCGTTCGAACGTCAACAGGCCTTTGTGCTGGATGCATCTCACGAGCTTCGCACGCCCCTCACGCTGATCCGTTCTGAAGCGGAGTATCTGCAGCAGTCTCCCAATCTGACGCAGGACGAGCGGACTGAGGGTGAGCAACGGATCGTCCAGGAAGTCGATGCGATGTCGACTCTGGTCGGCAATCTGCTCTTGCTCGCAAGGTCGGACGGATCGTCGCTGCCCCTCGATAAGGTTTCCCTCGATCTGGCAACTATCGTAACCAGCGTGGCGGTAAGGTTCGAGGAGCTGGCGAGCGAAAGAGGCGTTTCGTTGACGGTACCCGCCAACGAGTCGGTGATCGTCGATGCCGATCGGCGGGCCATCGAACAGGCACTCAGTGTGATCGTCGATAACGCCCTAACCTATACACCGGCAGGGGGCAGCGTCGAAATTTCCGTGAAACGTGCATCCGGTATGGGGGGAATCGTCGTGCGCGATACTGGAATCGGGATCGAACCGCAGGACCTCGATCGGGTTTTCGAGCGGTTCTATCGAGCGGACAAGGCGAGATCCCGATCGACTGGCGGGGTTGGTCTCGGGCTTTCCGTTGCGAAATCACTCGTAGATGCGCACGGTGGGACGCTCGCCGCGCAAAGTCAGACAGACGAAGGAGCGGTGTTCACGATCTCGCTGCCCATGTGATCGAAAACGTGTGCGGTCTCGACGCTAATCAGCAGCGAGGGCAGTCTGGAAGAGCACATCTTTGAGGTAGTGACCAGTGTGTGAAGCGGGATTGAGCGCGATGTCTTCCGGTGTCCCGGTCGCGATGATCTGGCCGCCTCCGTTGCCACCCTCAGGTCCGAGATCGACGATCCAATCGGCGGACTTGATCACATCCAGATTGTGCTCGATAACCACGATCGTATTGCCGCCGTCAGCCAATCGCTGCAGCACGCCAAGCAGCCGCTCGATATCT
>JBBQPB010000325.1:0-2502 GCA_038331435.1 Thermomicrobiales bacterium
TATTCGAATTCTATCTGGCGAGTTGGGGGCGGGGCCTGGCCGCGCCGACGTTTTCGGAACAGATCGAAACCATAACGCACGATGTCCGATTCAGCTTCACCGCGCATTCCTGGCAAAACCGCCGCCAGAAGCTCGGCCGTATTGCCCTGGGTGCGCGCGGTCTCGGTCGCCCGGCGAGCCGGCACTTGCATGGATGACCAGGTTTTGACCATCGACGCCATCAAAACCACGTATGTCGATGCCTATGGCCGGGTCGTTGCCATCGAGCGCGATGACACGCCGTTCGACCTGCCCTATCTTCCGTTCGACTGGCAGGCGACGCCCCCATTCGGCACAATCGACCGCCGCTATTCGGTGGCACACACCGGCGAAAACGCCTGGGAAATAGCCATCGACGACGAACCTTCGATCACGCTCTCCGACGCCGGCTTGATTACCGAACACATCGAAGGTGATTTGCATCATTGGCTCGCCACCTATACGCGAGAATTCCTCTTCGTTCATGCCGGATGCGTGAGCTGGCGCGATCGCGCCATCGTCATTCCCGGCCGTTCCTACGCGGGCAAAACAACGCTCACCCGGGCACTGCTGGAAGCGGGGGCCGTCTACTACTCGGATGACTATGCCGTGATCGACGCTGGCGGCACGATTCATGCTTTTCCCCGTCAGCTGCGAGTGCGCCCCGAATCGATCGGACCGAGCCGCCTGGTCGACCCAGTCAGCAGCAACTGGCCGGTGGGGCGCGATCCCATTCGCGCCGGGGTCGTTGCGGCGCTCACCTATGACGCCGAGCTGGGATGGGATGTTGCAACGCTGAGCCGTGGGATGGGCGCGCTTTCGCTGCTGGACAATACCGTCGCCGCGCGCGAGCGCCCGGAGGACGCGTTGCGCCTCATGAGCCGCGCAGTGCTTGGCGCTGTCTCGATCAAAGGGACCCGCGACGGTGCTGCCAGCACCGCTCACCGTCTCATCGCCATGGCCAACGATCTGCTGGACAGTACGGGCTAAATCTGATCACGGCAAGCGCTGCCGGCACACACGTGCGCAAGGTCCCCCGCATCCTGAATGACTGTGAAAAGCCTTTCCCCGTGGAGACCCGGTTTCGGGCTACTTTGTCATCGCGCGGCTACTTGGCGCCCAACGACCGGGTGGAACAATTCCCCATGGAAATTTCGAATGCGATGTTACGCCTTGCTCGCGCTACCTGGGACGAGTTGCCGAACTTTCTCGCCGAAGTTTCGGCCCCCGCCGTTCTGTGACGGCGGGGCGGAACCGCCGGGGGAATCGTTGCTACCGTAATAATAGTAGTAACTCTCCGCTCGGCCGCGCTTCTGGTAGTTGAGGGCTACGCCGATCACCCGCGCGGTCTCCGGCAACGCTCCGACCGCCGCTTGCAGCCTGTCGACCCGGGTCTCATTGGCACGGGATACCAGCAGCACATCCTTCGCCACATCGGCCACCACCAGGGCATCCGACACCGCAAGCGCCGGCGGGGTGTCGATGATCCCCATGTCGAATTCATCGTTCAGGATTTCCAGCAATGCATTGAACCGCGGACTCTTCAGGAGATCGCCGGGATTCGGAGGAATCGGCCCAGAGGTAATGACCCGCAGCTTGAGATCGGCATTGGTGCGAGCCACCGAATTCCATTCGACATCCGAACGCGCCAGCAACGTCGACAACCCGCGCTCGTTCGAAAGGTTGAACGCTTCCTGCTGCGACGGACGCCGCATGTCGGCATCGATGACCACCACGCTGAATCCCGCCTGGGCCATCGCAACCGCGAGATTGGCAACCACGGTGCTCTTGCCTTCGCCTGGGCCGGCACTGGTCACCGCCAGCGTTTTGACATCGGTACTCGCGATAGCAAACTCGACATTGGCGCGCAGCAAGCGCACCGACTCTGCTTCGGGGGACATTGGTTGGTCGAGAATGAAGAGTTGATGCGGCACCTTTGCCATCGAGGGAACGATCGGGATCGTGGTCATCAGCGGCGCGCCAATGAGCTCGTTGAATGGCGTATCCACCTTGGTCGTGTTGTCAAGATATTCGAGCAGGAAGACCGCACCGATACCAATGCAGAGCCCGGCCAGCAGCGCCAGCAGGGTATAGAGCCGCACATTCGGCGCATACGGCGCTCCCGGAACCGTCGCCTCCTGCACTACCACGACACCGGTTTGCGCACCAGCTTGCTGGAGCTCCATTTGATTCGCGGCGATGAGGAGGTTCTGATACTGGCTTCGCAGATCAGCCAGGTTCAATCGCAACGTATCGATCTGGGCAGCAACATCCGGTGATAAAACGTCATCGCTGGCTGCGAGATTGTCGATCAATAGTTGGTTCGTATCGATCTTCGCGTCGGTAGAAGCAATTTGTTGATTGAGCGCTTCGCGATAGGGTCCCGACAACTCCTTGGAGCGTGCTTGTGCGAAGCTCTGAAATTCGGTGGCGATGGCATTGGCCAGCACGGCCGCGGTCTCTGGATTGGGATCGGAAACCGCG
>JBBQPB010000326.1:0-2491 GCA_038331435.1 Thermomicrobiales bacterium
CTGGTGTTGCGTTTCAGCAACCTGCCAAACCGGTACCTGTCAGAGAAGCACCCAAACTTGCAGCGCCGATCCGACCGAAGGACTCTCTCTAGGAAAGTGCGGTGCGGAAAGCCAGTGCTCATTCCGAACGCGAGATATCAAAACTGGAAAGCCGCTTGAACGAGATCAGCGACGCACTGACGATCGCCGAGGTGGACCAGGACTTCGAGAAGATGGCCGATTTGAGTGACCGCTTCGACACGACTCAGGTGCAATTGGAGCTGGCATACGAGTCGTGGGAAAGTGCCAATGCCGATCTGCAGCAACTCCTCGGGCAGGCAGCCCTTTCGTGACACGTCCTTATCTGATCGGCGTCACGGGCAATATTGCCTGCGGTAAAACTGCGGTCATGACGGAGCTCGAGACGCTTGGGGCCACGATCATCGACGGCGATTTGGTGTATCGAGACTTGACCGGACCGGGATCCGAGTTGGTGCAGCGACTTGTGGCCGCTTTTGGCGATCAGGTCGTCAACGCGGATGGCTCCCTCAACCGCCCGGAGCTGAGAACGATCGTCTTTTCCGATCCTGAGGCTCTACATTCGCTCGATCGCTTGACTCACCCAACCATCGTGGACGAGGTCATTCGCCGCATCGACGTCGCGTCGACCCCAGTGGTCGCGACCGATGGCATCAAATTGCTCGAAAGCAGGCTTGGCGACGAATGCGACGAGGTCTGGGTCGTCACCTGTAGCTCGGAGCAGCAGCGCGAGCGGCTGATGACGCGCAATGGCGTAACCCGAGCGGAAGCCGATCGGCGCATCGCTGCTCAGCCGCCCGTCAGTGAAAAGATCGACCGCGCCGATGTGGTCATTGCGAATGACGGAACACTCGACGAACTTCGAAAAGTGGTATGTGCTGCGTGGACGCAATCCAGCGCATTGGCCGCCTCCGGGCGATACTTACCACACGGCTACAAAACGTTAGTGGCTGATGCTGAAATAGTTCAATCGGAGGAACGCGTGTCGAATTCCCTCGTTGTCGAGGTCTACTATGACTATCTTTGTCCTTATGTCTATGCTGGATCGCTTTGGGTGCGGGATGTGAAAACCGCCCTGGGCGACGAGGTCGAGTTCATCTGGCGCTCATTCCCGCTCGAGCAGGTCAATTCCGCCGAAGGAGACGACTGGAAGCTCTGGGAGCAGGAGGACACCTTCGTCAGCCGCGGGCTTTATGCGTTCCGCGGTGCTGAGGCGGCCAAGCTGCAGGGTCCGGATCACTTCATCAACTATCACTATTCGATCCTCGAAGCGCGTCATGTGGAAGATAAAAACATCGGTCGCAAAAATATCGTGATCGAAGCCGCGCGCACCGCGGGGCTCGATGTCGAAGCCTTCGAAGTAGCTCTGGCCGATCGTGCGCTCATGGCCAATATCGGGAAGGATTACGAACACGCGAAAAAGGCTTATGGCGTGTTTGGCACTCCGACCTTTGTCTTCCCAGGTGGTCAGGCGGCATATATGAAGATGCATCCCAAAGCTCCTGAGGAAGATGCCGTGGCGATCTGGAACGATTTCGTCACCACAACGGTCGATCGACCGTACGTTCACGAAATCAAGCGGCCGTCCAAACCGGAGTAACCACCATTCCCGGTCCAACTCCCCACCCCGAGGCCATCTTAAGCGAGGAGCGTGTCGCGGCTATCCGCGGCGGGCTCCTCGCCTGGTTCCAGGCAAATCGCCGTGATCTCCCCTGGCGTCGCACCCGCGATCCCTATCGCATCCTCGTTTCAGAGGTCATGCTGCAACAAACGCAGGTCGATCGGGTCATCCCCTACTATGAGCGGTTTCTGGAACTCCTGCCTTCGGTCGAGGCCCTGACTGATGCGCCCACTTCTGTGGTCATCACCCTTTGGGCGGGGCTCGGGTATAACCGCCGGGCTGTCAATCTGCAGCGCACCGCGCAGGCGGTGATGGAGCGCTACGGCGGCGTCTTCCCCCATGATCCAGCAGAGCTCCGGCAACTCCCCGGTATCGGGCCGTATACGTCCGGAGCAATCGCCTGCTTCGCCTTCGAAGAGCCGGTGGCGTTTCTGGACACCAACATGAAACGCGTGATCCATCGTCTGATCGCCGGACCGGATGTGCCAACGCAATCGCTCTCCGATCGTGAGCTCATCGCATATGCCGAGCAGCTTGTGCCTGTCGACGACGCCTGGCGTTGGAATCAGGCGTTGATCGAGTTCGGAGCGTTGCAATGCACCGCCCGCAAACCCGCCTGTGTGATCTGTCCATTACAAACGCAATGCGCGGCATTCCCCGCGATTCAGAGCGTGCTGGCATCGCTGCCGGTGGGCGCTCGCAAAAAGCAGGAAGCGCCGTTCGCTGGATCGAATCGTTACTATCGGGGCCGGATTGTCGATGGGTTGCGCGCTGCCGAAGGCGGGAATGTCTCGCTAAGCGCCCTTGGACTCTTGGTGCGGGCCGACTACGCCGAAGAGCATACCGAATGGC
>JBBQPB010000327.1:0-2484 GCA_038331435.1 Thermomicrobiales bacterium
ATGGCTCCTCGTTCTGGAACGAACTGCACCTGGCGCCAGTGCGAGATGGGAGTGGACGGCTTACCCACTTCGTCGGCGTGCAGCACGACGTCACTGCGCGCCGGACGGCGGAGCGAGCGCTGCGTTTCCAGGTCGAGTTGCTCGATCAGGCGGCCGTGGCGGTCATCGCGACTGACCTCACGGGGGCGGTCACTCATTGGAATCACCATGCCGAGACGCTCTACGGGTGGACCCGGCACGACGTGATCGGGCGGAACATTGGAACGCTCGCCGTTGGACCGACCGAGGCTGCGATGGCCGTGCAGATCATGGAGCAATTGCGCGCCGGGGAGTCCTGGGAAGGAGATTTCGTCTGCCGCCGCAAGGATGGCACCAACGTGCCGATTCATGTCGTCAATACTCCGGTACGGAATGAGCGCGGGGAGCCAATCGGGATCGTTGGCATCTCGGTTGACATCTCTGAGCGCAAAGGAATGGAGGACCGGCTCTCGTACCAGGCAACCCATGACGCCCTTACCGGATTGCCGAATCGCAGTCACTTTTCCGACCTCCTCGAGCGCTCGCTCGCCAGAGCTGCGGTGGACCGTCAGGCGGTGACCGTGCTGTTTCTCGATCTCGACGGCTTCAAGCGAATCAATGACAGCTTTGGGCACGCCGTTGGGGATCAGCTGCTCGTTGCGGTCAGCAGGCGGCTGGCTGGCGGGTTGGAGCAGGATGTCGCCCTCGCCCGATTCGGTGGGGATGAATTCACGGTGCTGTTACCCGGGGCGTCGACACCGCGCGCCGCCATCACAGCTGCCGAGCATATGCTCGAACGCTTGCGAGTACCCTTTCTCCTGGATGGTCAGGAGACCTTCATTGATGTGAGTATTGGGGTTGCCCAGAGTTCACCATCACTGGCTCAGCCCGAGGACCTACTGCGAGCGGCTGATATCGCGCTCTATCAGGCAAAGTCCGCCGGGAAGTCGACCTATCGGGTCTACCAACCGGGCGTCGTCTCCCAGATGTCCGCGAGGTTGGGATTGGAATCCGAGTTGCGGCGCGCCATAGAGCGGGATCAACTGCGGGTCTACTTTCAGCCGGAGGTGGATCTCGCGACGGGAATGATCGTCGGCGCCGAGGCGCTGGTGCGCTGGCAACACCCACGGCGAGGATTGCTGGCGCCGGCGGAGTTTATTTCGATCGCTGAGGAGAGCGCGCTCATTGTGCCGATCGGGGGGTGGGTGCTCGCTGAAGCGTGCCGGTACGCCCGTGCCTGGCAGGATCTGGGGATGTCCACGAAGCGCTTAATGGTGAGTGTCAACCTGACGGCTCGCCAGGTCCGCCATCCTGACCTGATCGACAATATCCGGCAAATCACCCGCGAACTGGGCCTCTCGACACGGCTGGTGAAACTGGAGATTACGGAGCGCACCGTGCTCGAGGATGGCGAAGGGGAGACGAATGTGCTGGCGCGACTCAAGCGACTGGGCATCAAACTGGCCATCGACGATTTCGGGACCGGATACTCGTCGTTCGGGTATCTCCGTCGCTGGCCGGTCGATACCATAAAGATCGACCGCTCGTTCATTGCCGGCGTCGAGGATGATGCAAGTGCCCGCTCCCTGGTGGTCGCCATGGCCGGGATGGCGCACGCGCTCGGGGCCGATGTTACGGCCGAAGGCATCGAGACAGCGGGCCAGTTGGCATGGCTGCGCGGAATCGGGATCGAGCGTGGGCAGGGCTACTATTTTTCGCCACCGATGCCTGCTGAGGATTTCGAACAGTTGCTTGCGACCGGACAACGCTACGACGTCTCGCGTGAGAGCATCCCGGCAACGTCGCCAACAGCGAACCGCGGTTTGGTGCCAACCAAACCTGAGTCGACCACGGTCATTCAAACGCAACGGACACGAATTCGATAATACCCGGCCGATCCTACCGGGGAACCTCCGTTCGCCTCCTATCCTCGGTACGGCGATCCCGTTGAAAAGAGCGTGGCACCTGAACATCGTTTGAGCATTGCGATCGACGAATCGCTGCCTACCGCCCTCATTGCGGCCGTGTTGACTACGTCGGACATGCGCCACATGGGGGGTGACGCCGGGACAAAGGTCTTTCCTCCTGAACTCGCAGCGCGGGCGCCCGAAATCGGTCACACCTGAAAAACCCCTGAAGTCCGGCCAATTATTCGCATGAGCAGCTGGTCGGGACCTGTATGTACGATTCCGGCCGGTCCACAGGGCCCGAACTTCCTCATCCATCCAATGGTTATCCGCACGACCGATAGGTGATCGTTGTCATAGTTGATGCGGACAATACTGAACAGGTACCGCACACAGAACGAACGATGCGGTGACAGCAGATGATGGCGAGATGAAAGGCCGGTGGGACAACAACGGCACCCATGTTCAGTCGTCGTCGAAACAGGAAATGGCGGAAGGGCTTCGCCAGATCGATACCGTCCCGCGGGGACAGGAGTAAGGACTAGATGAAACTCTTGAC
>JBBQPB010000328.1:0-2472 GCA_038331435.1 Thermomicrobiales bacterium
CAGGCGGCCGCGCGGGCCGTCCAGCTCGCGGATCGCATGGTGAGTTCGACCCCAAGGAGCGCGACCGGAATCCAGACGGCGAGTTGAACATGGATCAGACAACAACTGATGTGATTGACGAATGGACCAAACTCGTAGGCGATCGCCGCAGTGATTGCGGCAATGGGGCGCAGGCCAATGATTCGCGCATAGGCATAGGTCGCGATGCCGGCGAGCCCGAGGTGAAAAATCAGGTAGAACTCATATGCCCTGACAGAATCGAACAACGTGAAAAAAAGCATTGCGGGTAGATACATCCAACCCGATTGGGGATCACCGGCGAAGGCGGTGCCGGAGAAGATGGCAGGGTTCCAACCGGGAATATCGAAATTTCGCAGGTGCTCGCCCATGAAGGCGTACCACGGGAGATAGAAAGTGGAAATATCGAGGTGGGCGAGACCGTTTTGCAGCCAGAGCCGGTGCCATGAGACGACTCCGGTCAGGATGAGCAGGGCGACAATTGTGATGAAATCGGACCGACCCGATTCGGGGATGTCATCGGTAGTGACGAGATCATCCGCTTCACGCGCCATCGCCTGTGGGACGGAGGGAACAGCCTGAGTTCGTTCGGGTATGGGCGAACCTCGCCGAGAAGGAGCCTTTGCCATTCGTCTCACGGTACAACACACGACGTGCCGCGACCAAACGCGCAGCCTCTTCCACGCGGACGCTCTGCAGCGGCCACCCCGGCGCGAGTATAGCAGTGCCGGAATTATGAAGTGATCCAGTGAACGTACATCTCTTTGCGGCTAGCGGCCACCTCTGAGGTCGACGATGATCGAAGAGATTTGGGCAGGAGTGACGACGCAACGAAATCCTGAAACCACGGGCATGTTCGGGAATCGAGCGCTATCGCCTGACATGCGAACGGAAACGCCGGGCGCGATTTCGCCGAGCGCCGGAGATCCCGTCACGCCAAGTACTTCCGCAATCGCAGCCGAGTCGATTTCAGAACCGACAACGAGGATGAATGCAGGACGGCGCTTGATGCCGGTGATGATCGCGGCAAGTCCGCTCGAGACTGCAGTCGAACTTTGATCCAGATCGTCTTCCGTCGATTCCATCACTGATTCAATGTAGACCAGCGGAGTCACGCCATGTTGAAGTGCGGCGTTGGCCGCGACCGAGGCATCGTGAATCTGACGCCGCCGAATCACTCCCGTTGCAAGTAACTCCCCGCGATCGATCTTGATTGGCGCAGTGTTGGGAAGTGCCAGCATCGTTTCCATCTCACCCTTGCCAGCGGCTGCCACTACCAATCCCGGGGTGAAGGGCGGGGCCAATGAACCCAGGAGATCAATGCGAGTCAACACCGCTACCAGTCCGTTTCTTGATTGCACGGGGTGAAGGATGAATCTCAAAAGAACGACAGCCAGTTATCATCCATGGACTACAGCATGACCAGAGCCCTAAAGTATCCTGTTCGGCCGTTCGCTGTTATTGCGCAAGATACCCACCATCGACCGGCAAAATCGCGCCAGTGATGAAGGAAGAGTCGTCGGATGCGAGGAAGAGAATGGCCTGCGCGACCTCCGACGGTTCGCCGATGCGGCCCATCGGGTGCATCTTTTCGATCGCATGCAGGTACTCGACTCCGCCCGGTTCCTCGGGAAGGCGCTTGACTCGCTCGGTGCGGATTGTGCCGGGCGCGACCGCGTTCACGCGGATTCCCTGGTCGGCAAGTTCGACCGCAAGGTGTTTGGTGATCCCGGTCGCGACGAATTTCGCAGGGCCATAGGTTGATTGTCGCTTTTGCCCTTCGACTCCGGAGATCGAGGAGAGGCAGACGATGGTGCCGCCGCCGGTTTTCAGCATCTCTTCGACCGCGAATTTGCAGGTGAGCCACATTCCGCGACCATCAACCGCCATCATTCGATCCCAGATCTCGACCGAGGACTCCATCAGTCCGCCAAGTTCGATGATGCCCGCGTTAGCGACGAGAGAATCGATCCGGCCGAAGTGCCGTACTGCAGCGGAGATCATCTCCCGGGCAGTATCGACATCGGAGACATCGCCGACCACCGTTTCGACCTCGAAGCCAAGCCCACGCAGTTCATCGCGGAAGGCGAGCAGCGGGGCTTCCTGGATATCGGTGACGATCAGACGAGCGCCTTCACGTGCGAAGAGTTCGGCAGTCGCCCGGCCAATTCCGTACGCGGCGCCGGTGACGACACACGATTTGCCCTGAAGTCGACCAAGACCGGTATGTGGCACGAAACCTCCTATCCCCCAACCCCTTTCTCCTGCAAAGCAGGAGAAAGGGGAGTAAGGCACGTCTGTTCAGTTTTTGTGAACTACGAAATCGCGTGATCAATGTCGATTCGGCCACTGGCGATCGCGTTCTTGAAATGCTCGACGGTACCGGCGACACCCGCTGTGAACGGACGCCATTCGATTTTCCCGACAGCGGCTTCCAGGGGTGTTCCGTCCATA
>JBBQPB010000329.1:0-2422 GCA_038331435.1 Thermomicrobiales bacterium
CCTGCAGCATCGACAGTCGTGCCGGCAGCCACCCAAGATCGGTCCACTGCCGCTTCTGCACCTCGGGGCTGAGATAGAAGTCGACGAGCTCCATAGCCCGCTCGGGATTGGGCGACAACGACGCCATCGTCCAGGCATCGACCGAGTTGACGGTCGCATTGCTCTCCGGGCCGGCCGGCATCACCGCCGGAACGATCTTCCCCTGACCTGGCGCAGCTCCCCCATTCATGACCTCCCAGAACGCGGGAAAGGTCATGGTCATGGCCGCGCCGTCATATTGCATGCGGAACGCAACACTGTTGGTATCGATATTGCTAATCGAATCGCCGGTCATGGACGGCATCAGATCGATCATGAGCTGCAACGCATCGACCCCCGGCGCATCATTGAAGACCGGTTGTCCCGCTTCGTCATACATCGTGCCGCCTGCCTGCTGCAGGAACGCCATCCAGTACGACGTGACGCTTCCAATTCCCGCCGGCGCCCCCCACGGCATCATCATCCCGATAGGGAAGGGTTCCTCCTGAAATTCGGCCGCATACCCTTTGAGCTCGTCCCAAGTCGTGGGCGGCGCGCTCAATCCCTTGAGCTCGAACAAGTTTTTGTTATAGAAGAGAAGCATGAGCGACAGCGTGGGCATCACCCCATACTGTTGCCCCTGCCAGGAGACCGAGACCGCTTGCGCCGGCGCCAGATCGGCCACCAGCTCGTCTGGCAAACGCGAGCCGATTTCCATCAGATTCGGGTTGAATTCAGGAATCCTGGCCGAGTTGTAGAGCAGATCGTAGATGTACGTTCCGGTGTCGAACGCCGCCTGGCTGACCTGGTCGATCGCGAAGAGCGGCTGGATGTCAGAGGTCACGCCCGTGTCGTGCTCCGACTTCCAGATATCCAGCATGTCGTTGCCGTAGTCGTAGGTTCCCGGCGGCCGCGGATCGGGTTCTCCCGCGGTCAGTACCGAAAGCTGCTGGCTCTGCGCGCCAACCGGCGCGATCCCACGCCCAAGCGCCAACCCCGCCCCGGCCGCCGCGCCCATCTTCATCAATCCACGCCGGTCAACCCGCCGCATGTGCGTCACCCTGTCGCTTGCCCATTAGACGGGGTGATCCTAGCCCTACCCCCTGTCGCCGTCAAGCCACCGATCACCGGAGAAGGCACAACGTTCCCCATCGGGGGATGGTGCAGAACGCGCAAGTGTGGGTAAATAAAGGAGGCACCACGTAGTCGGCCGAACGGTCGACATCTCATTCGCGCGCAAGCTCAAGAATCCTTATTTTCTCGATGAGATAGAAAACGACCGGATTACGCTGTATGGATCGGAAGACCGCAACGCTGCTGCATGATGCGCTCGTTGCTCTTGACGAGATCGATGTGTTCACTGCTGGACTCTCACGAGAAGAGTTCGATCAGCAGCGTTGTACCCAATTGATCGTCGAGCGCCTGATCATCAAAGTCGGGGGAGTACTCTCGCAGGCAACTCGGTCGCTCGAGCATCTGGAAGCAGTCATTCCGGGTATTCCAGACATCATCGAATTACGCGATCACGTCGTGCGCGTTTACTGGAATATCGATGTCGACCGAGTTTGGAACTTGGTTGTGACGAAGGCGCCGGAACTCGCCAGGTTGCTCAGAAATCTGCTCGCCGAACAAGCTTCCCCGCTACCCGAACGTCGCGTCCAGCGCTGACGACAAATCCGCAACCAGGTCCGCAGGATCTTCCAGCCCAACCGAAAATCGCAAGTGCCCGTATTGCTGGAACGGTTCCGGATAGCGTTCCCAGCCGCCGCGTCCCTGCGGTCCCACATGCACGATCAGCGATTCGTCGTGGCCCAGCGAGACCGCCGAGGTAATCACTTTCAGATTACTCACGAAGCGATTCTGGGTGTCTTTGTCCCCCTCGACCGCGAAGGCCATCATCCCGCCATAGCCGTAATCGCCGAACTGCCGTTTGGCGGTTTCGTGCTGCGGATGCGATGCCAAACCCGGGTAATAGACATAGGCCACGAACGGATCGTTCGCCAGAAACTCGGCCACCCGCTGCGCGCTGTCGGTATGCTGCCGCAGGCGCAGCGGTAAGGTCACCGAACCGCGCGTGATCATCCAGGCATTGAACGGCGAGATCGCCGCGCCGGCATCGACCAGCGCATCCGCCTTGATCTGCGAGATCAGCGCCTTCGCGCCAATCACCGCGCCGCCCATGGCATCCCCATGCCCGTTGATGTACTTGGTGAGTGAGTGCGCCACCAGATCGGCCCCATGCTCCAGCGGACGGAACATGGGGGGCGGGGAGAATGTCGAATCGATGCAAAGGAGCGCGCCGCCTGCATGCGCAATCTCCGCCAGCGCGGCGACATCCGCCACTTCGGTGGTCGGATTCGCGATCACCTCGGTATGCACCAACTTCGTGTTCGGGCGCATCGCT
>JBBQPB010000330.1:0-2421 GCA_038331435.1 Thermomicrobiales bacterium
GAGATCGCCTGCAGGGTGAGATTGCCAATACCCGGCCAATTGAAGATCGACTCGATGACGACCGCGCCGCCAAGCACATAGCCGGCCTGCAACCCAATCAAGGTAATCAGGGGTATGGCGGCCACCTTCATGATATGCACGCCCAGCACTCGCCGCTCGGAAAGCCCACGGGCGCGAGCGGCGCGCACGAACCCTTCCCCCATCGTTTCGATGAACGCCTGCCGCACTGCCCGGATCTGCAACGGCAGCAAGGAGATCACCAGCGTCGCCACTGGCAGCACATAGCTCTTCCACCCCGCATTTCCGACTGCCGGAAACCAGCGCAGGTTGACCGCAAAGAGCAATGCCAGCATCACCCCGAGCCAGAAACCCGGCGTCGCCTGCGCGATCGAGGAGAGGGTCAAGGTGATTCGATCGAAAAAGCCGTTCGGTTTGCGCGCGGCAGCGATGCCGAGCGCGAAGGCGATGATCGTGGTGATCGCCATACTGATCAACCCGAGCGCCAGCGTATTGGGTACCGAATCGAGCACGGTCGCGGCAACCGGCCGGCCGCCGCGAAACGATGTGCCCAGATCGCCATGGAGAAGATCGCTCAGAAACGCTATGTACTGCTTGCTCAGCGGTTGGTCGGTGCCAAGCTGTTGACGGGTGATATCCAGCACCGATTCCGGGGTACCCGGAGGTTCCATGATCCGCGCCGGATCGCCGGGCACTAGACGGATCGCGAAAAAGGTCAGCGTGATCACGCCGAAGATCACCAGGATCATTTGGATGGTGCGTTGCAAGGCAAAGGAAAGCATGATCGTTCGGAGCTGGATGCGCCGTGGGGCGCATCCAGCCCGATATCGACAGGTACTAGCTCAGCGTCGCTTTCGCGAAGACCGTGTCGAAGTTCGGAAGGACGATGAGACCCTGCACCGAGGTCGCATGCGCCACGGTGAAGTCGCTGTTGTAGAGCGGGATCTGGATGAGGTTCGCCCAGAGATATTGCTGCAGCTCGGCATACACGCCGCCACGAGCCTCGGTGTCGGTGGTGGCGACTCCTTGTTCGATCAGCTCGTCGACCGTGGCATCGTTAATGCCGACCCAGGCCCCGGGCGATTTGTAGAGCGTCGCCAGCGCCGCGTTCGGATCGCCGTTGCTGCTCCAGCTTAGGTGGAAGAAAAGTCCGGGCTTTTCCGCCGCAAAGAGCCCGTCGATGATCGCGGCGATATCGGTGATCTGCAATTCCACCTTGAATCCGACCTGTCCGAGCGAATCGGCGATCGCCTGGCAGACCTCGGGACCGCGAGGGAGAAAACCCGTCACGCCCCAGAGCGGCAACGACGGGCCATCGCCCTCGGCATACCCGGCGTCGGCAAGTGCCGCTTTCGCCCTGTCGAGATCGAGTCCATAGACCGGCTCCTGCGCCGCCGCGTAGACCGCGCCGTTGGGAATATGGGACTGCGCGACCTGGCTCGCTCCCTCGACCAGATTGTCGACCAGGCCCTGCCGGTCGATTCCCCACATGACCGCTTCGCGCAACTTGAGATTGGCGGGATCCCAGGGGGCCGGATTGTCCTGCCGCATCCAGAGATTGACATTCTCCAGCCCAGTTACAGCAATCAATTTCACGCCATCGGTCGATCCCAGTACCGGGAATTGTTCAGGCGGCACCCGGTCCAGCACCTGCGCCTGCCCGGCCAGAAAGGCATTCAGGCGGGTTTGAGCATCCTGGATGTATTCCCAGACGAGCGTTGGGATGGCAGGAGCGCCGCCCCAGTAGTCGGGATTCGCGACCATGGTCTTGACGTTCTGCTCGTCGTTGGAGAGCTTGAACGGACCCGTGCCGTTGGGATGCGCTTTCAGCGCTTCAAGACCGGCGGATGGGGTTGCGGGATCGGAGGAGGGCTGGATGTCGTCTGCCGACAGAATTGCCAGCTGCGCCAGCTCGATCAACGTCGGAGCGAACGGGGTGGACGTGATCAACCTGGCGGTGTAATCGTCGACCACCTCGACCGTGGTCGGCACCCAGCGAGAAGCGGTCGAGGTCACTTCAACCGTGAATCCGGTTGCGAGCTCCACCGACGCCTTTACATCGGCCGCGGTGAAGGGCTGACCGTCGTGGAATGAGACCCCTTGCCGCAGCTTGAACTCCCAGGTCGTATCGTCGATCTGCGTCCAGCTTTCCGCCAGCCCCGGCGTGAAATCGGAGACATCCGGAGTTTCCAGCATCACCAGTGTGTCGAAGATCTGGCGGCCAAGCCGCCACTGGCTCTGCGCGGTCGAAAGGTACTGGTGCCAGTCGGCCCAGAACGCTTCTGCAATGAGGAAACGCACCTCGCCGTCAGCTTGTTGGCGAGTGATTACTGGTTGCGTCTGCGAGCCCGGAGCAGCCGAGGCCGCCGCAGGCAGAACAGCCGCTCCAATACCGAAGTAGGC
>JBBQPB010000331.1:0-2347 GCA_038331435.1 Thermomicrobiales bacterium
ATGCTCGATCTCGCCGCGCTCTCCTTTCTCGGATTAGGGGTACAACCGCCCACTCCTGACTGGGGCGCCATGCTCTCCGAAGGCCAGGGCGTGCTCCTGACATCACCACATTTGTCGCTGGCAGCCGGTTTCATGATTCTAATCGCGGTGCTCGGATTCAACCTGCTGGGCGATGGCTTGAGCGACGTGCTCGATCCCCGGCAAGGGGGCCGTTGATGAGCAGCGTACCCATCCTCGAGCTCGACAATCTCCAGATCGAATTTTCCACCCGCGCTGGCGCGTTGCGTGCCGTCGACGGTGTGAGTCTGTCGATCGCGCCAGGCGAGACGCTTGGTCTGGTGGGGGAATCGGGGTCCGGGAAGAGCGTGACCGCACGCGCGGTCATGCGACTGGTGCCGACCCCTCCTGGTCGTTACGCCGGTGGCCGCATCCTCTTCGAAGGGCGCGATCTGCTCACCCTCTCCGAAGGTGAGATGCAAAAGATGCGCGGCAGCCAGATCTCGATGGTGTTCCAGGATCCGATGACCTTTCTGAACCCGGTCTATACCGCCGGTGAGCAGGTGGCCGAAGCGATCCGTACCCATCAGCGGGCGAGCAGGGCCGAGGCCAAAGCGCAAACGATCGAGCTTTTCCGCACCGTCGGCATTCCGAACGCCGAAGCCCGCTTTTCCGCCTATCCCCACGAGCTTTCTGGAGGTTTGCGCCAGCGCGTAATGATCTCTATGGCGCTTTCGTCCCGGCCCAAGCTACTGATCGCCGACGAACCGACGACTGCGCTGGATGTCACCATTCAGGCACAGATTCTCGACTTGCTGCGCAATTTGCAGCAGGAGATCGGCATGAGCATCCTGCTGATCACGCACGATCTCGGCGTGGTCGCGGAAATGTGCGACAAAGTCGCGGTCATGTACGCCGGGCGCATCGTCGAGGAAGCATCGATCGAGCCGATCTTTGACAATCCGGGGCATCCCTATACCAACGGCTTGCTGGAAGCGATCCCCAATGCCGGGCGGGATGGTGCGCCGTTTCGGCCGATTCCCGGTTCGCCGCCCGATTTGGGGGATCTGCCGGCAGGATGCCGGTTCGCGCCCCGGTGCCGGTATCGCCAGAAGATCTGCCTTTCCACCCCGCCTCCGATGGTGCAGATCGCGACCGGACACGAAGCGCTCTGTCACTTCGCCGGAGACTATCAGAAGAATCTGGCTGAAATCGTGACGGGAGCGATATCGTGACGGAGTCGGCTCCACTCCTGCAGGTTCAAGGACTCGTCAAGCACTTCCCACTGCGCGGCGGATTGATCGACCGGCTGCAACGACGTCCGGCGCAGGTTATCCGTGCGGTGGACGGGGTGGATCTGACGATTCGCGAAGGCGAAACCCTGGCGCTGGTCGGCGAGAGTGGCTGCGGAAAATCGACCACTGGCCGCTGCATTCTTTACTTGCAAGATCCGACCGCGGGAACCGTGCAGTTTCGTGGGCAGACGATCGATCCCTCCAACGCCTCCGAGATGCGCGAGCGGCGCAAGCAACTGCAAATCGTCTTTCAGGACCCGAACTCGTCGCTCAATCCGCGCATGACGGTCAGTCAGACGCTCGAAGAAGCACTTGCTTTTCACAAGATCGTGCCGAAATCGGAACGATCCAACCGCGTGCGGGAGCTCTTGCTGACGGTCGGGCTCAATGAGAGTTACCGCGGCCGGTATGCCAACGAGCTTTCCGGCGGACAGCGGCAACGCATTGGCATTGCCCGGGCGCTGGCGGTCGATCCGGAGATCATCGTGGCAGACGAAGCTGTCAGCGCGCTCGATGTCTCGGTGCAAGCGCAAATCCTCCAATTGCTTTCGCGGCTACGTGAGGAAAAAGGGCTCGCCTATCTCTTCATCAGCCATCAGCTGGGTGTGGTGCGCAGCATTGCCGACACCGTGGCAGTGATGTACCTCGGCAAAATCGTCGAGCAAGCTCCTACTGAGCTGATCTTCCGCAACCCGCTCCATCCCTACACCCAGGCGCTTATGGCGGCTGCGCCGATTCCGAATCCGCGAGCGCGGCGGGAACGGATTATTCTCGCTGGCGATCCACCCAGTGCGGTCAATCCGCCCAGCGGTTGCCGTTTCCGCACCCGTTGCCGCTATGCCACCGATCACTGCGCCGCCGAAATTCCTGAGCTGCGCGAAATCGAGCCGGCGCACCTGGTCGCCTGTCATTATGCGGGCGATTTGCCGGAGCCGAGGGTTTTCTGAGCAACAGCGCTTGCCCCGTGCTTTGGTATCATCCGGGACCGGAAGGGAACCCGCATGGCTGAACGATTCGAATCCCAACGCCCCATCGACAATGGGAACGCGCGCCTG
>JBBQPB010000332.1:0-2319 GCA_038331435.1 Thermomicrobiales bacterium
ATTCGCTGCCGGCCACACTCGATCCATGGCCGTCGGCCGACCAGCCGAACGAGTCGATGTATCCCATCTCGGATACTGGACCGTACTACGCGATGCTGCTGGCGCCGTCGATCGTTGACACCAAGGGAGGTCCGGTCATCAATGCCAATGGCCAGATCTTGACCTGGGAAGGCGAACCGGTCGTCGGTCTCTATGGCGCGGGCAACGCGATCGCCAATCCGGGCGTCGACGCCTATTGGGGCGCTGGCGCTTCCTTGGGACATGCGCACACCTGGGGCTACGCCGCCGGGAAGCACGCGCACGAATCAGCGGGAACGACTGAATAAATCACGAGGGACTGGGGCCGGCCAAACGGCCGGCCCCAGTTTCGAGACACCCAAACATGACAACCATTCGACCGCTCAGCAACCTGCGCTACGACCGCATTCAGGATGGCAACGGCTCGCCTCGGATCATCACCCTGCACGATCACAATCAGATGGGCAGTGACCAGGCCGCCTTGGCGAAAGTGGTCGCGCCGACTGCACGGATCATCGGGCTTGAGTCCTACAAGGGAGTCTATGTCGGTCGCGAGATCACCGGATTCACCTGGTATCCAGGGCCGGTGGATCAACCGCCGCCAGTCTTCTTCGGCGATTCGCTGATCGAGATCGAGAAATTCCTGCTCGATGAGCTCGACCGGCAAACGACCGAGACACCAGAGCGCCCCTTCCTGTTCGGCGTGCGACAAGGGGCGGTGATGGCAATCGCTGCCGGGCTAGTTTCCCCCGATACGCTCTCTGGTGTTATCGCAATCGAGGGCATGTTGCCCACGGTAACCGGCTGGTCGCCGCCGCTCGTGCCGCTCGATGGACTTCCGGTCCTGCTGGCAGGGGTCCCGCTGGTAACGCAACGGCCAACGGTCTGCTCAGGTTCGGCGCTGGCCGAACGTTTGACATCGTGGGGCGCGGTGGTTTCCTCCTGCGCCTTTCATTCCGCGACGAGTGAGACAAGCGAGATCGCGAACTGGCTACGCGCGCAACCGCCAAGATTCGGGGGACCACCAGCAGGCGATCTTTAGACATGCTCGAAGGCCGGCAGGCGGAACCAATCCCAATCGATAGCGGGCCCGACTGTATCGAGCTCGCCAGAGCGATCGTTTCATCACTACCCAAGTTCGGCTCCCTGGCAAGCACATTTCGACAGTTCGATATCTTTTACGGGCAGCAAGGCTAACGGCGAATCTCCAACTTCCAGGAATTTCGTGCTGAGCTGCGTCTCCCCAACGGGATGTCGTGAACCAGCTTTGCGTAATTCCATCGGGTCCACCAAAGCCTGGTCACCCGGATGCTGGCCAACCTCATGTACGGCGACTCTCTCAAGTAGAAGATCGATCCAGAGGGAACACGAGTGTCGCGCAATGCGATCACCCCTCGGGCAATGTGCATCGGCTTGTCTATCGAGCAGCTCTCTGTCGACGATTTGCTCACCGTGTTACCGCCGATTTCAAGAGCAGAAATCGCGGCACTTCAGTCATGTGACGCGACAATTCACCTCAACGCCGCCCGGCCCGGTGCGACTGGGCCGCACGCAGCGCGCATCCACTGGCATGCCCGATCGGCAACTTTAGCTATTCGCCAAATTTTCCAAGCCGCGGGTACAGTATTCTCGCGTCGCACATGGGGGACGCGCGTGTTCGCTTCTCCTTAATACAGAAACAGGGGAAGAGGGAGATCCCGCTTGGAGTTACTGAGCAATCCTGATGTGTGGGTTGCGTTGCTGACGCTCACCGCACTGGAAATCGTGCTCGGCATCGACAATGTCATTTTCATTTCGATTCTCGCCGACAAACTCCCTCCTGAACAACGCAGACGTGCACGGTTGCTTGGCCTTTCGTTGGCAATGTTCATGCGCGTCGGCCTCCTGCTCGCGATCAACTGGATTGCCAACCTCACCAACACGCTCTTTTCCATTGGGGGGCACGGGTTTTCCGGGCGCGACCTGATCTTGCTCGGTGGCGGTCTCTTCCTCATTTACAAAGCCACCACCGAGATTCACACCAAACTGGAAGGCGATGAACACCAGGCCCAAACCGGCCCGGTAAAGCATGCGTCATTTGCCGTCGTCATCGTCCAGATCCTGCTGCTGGATATCGTCTTCTCGCTCGACTCGGTCATTACCGCGGTTGGGATGGCGGAAGATATAGAAGTCATGATCGCGGCCGTGGTAATCGCCGTCGTGGTGATGCTCTTCGCATCGGGACCGCTTTCCAGCTTCGTTTCCAGGCATCCGACCGTAAAGATGCTGGCGCTCTCGTTCCTGCTGCTTATCGGAACGTCG
>JBBQPB010000333.1:0-2278 GCA_038331435.1 Thermomicrobiales bacterium
GCCAATCTGGCGCTCGGACGACTCAACCCTGACTATTTCCTGGGTGGCCGCGTCCCGCTCGATCCCGAGGTAGCTCTTCCGGCATTACGGGAAATCGGTCTGGCGCTGGGAGCAGAAGAAGCGGACGCGGTCGAAACAGCCTCGCATGCCATCGTCGATACCGCCAACGAGAACATGGCCAACCAGATTCGCTTGATCGCGGTCGACCGGGGGCTGGATGCGCGGGAATTCACCCTGGTGCCATTCGGCGGAGCGGGTCCGGTGCATGGGCGCTCCTGCGCCGAGCTGCTCGGGATTCGTCGCATGCGGGTGCCGCCGCATCCGGGGTTGAGCTCCGCGTTCGGGGCGGCGGTGGCGCCCTGGCGCGCCGACCGAACCCAGACCTTCGTCGGACGGCTGGGCACGCTCGATCTGCAGCGCTTCCAAACCGTGCTCGACACCCTTACCCGCACCGCGCTAGCCGAGTTGGCAGCCGATGGCGTGACGCACGCGCCGATCGTGATGTGCAGTCTGGATATGCGCTATGCCGGACAGAACTACGAACGCGAAGTCTCCATTCCGGACGGACCGATCACGCGGGAAACGATCGGGATCCTGGAGCGGCGCTTCGTCGAACAGCACAAAGCGTTCTATGGCTTCGCGCTGGAGGGCGAGCCGATGGAAGCGGTGCTGATTCGCGTGAGCGCGATCGGCATGGCGGACGGCGAGGTCGCCACCGAGCCACCAACGGCGACCGAGCCACCCGGTGAGCCACCCACCCGCCCGGTCGCCTTCCGGGGGCATGGTTTTATCTCGACGCCAATCTATCGGCGGGACACCTTGCCGGCCGGATTCACCTTCACCGGTCCGGCCATCGTGGAAGAACCGGATTCGACCACCGTCATTCATCCGGGCGATACCTGCACAGTCCGGGGCGACGGCATGCTCGATGTGGAGCTGGCGTGAGGAATCGAAGCATGGGCTTTGCGTGGGATTTCGGCCCTCACTCTTCCCCCCAGCCCCCTTCTCTCTCCCAAGCCTGGGAGAGAAAAGGGGGAGACGACTGCGCGGGGGTGACATGGACACTCGAAAATGCCACGGTCATCACTAATAGTCGAGTCTCGACATGAAAATCAGTGATGAAGATGACTACGAGAAGCCCCCTTCCTTCTCCCAGGCTTGGGAGAAGGAAGGGGGTTGGGAGATGGATGAGGGTCGGAATCTCACCCAACGCCAACTGCCAGGTCTATCAACCCACCAGGAGACGCCATGCCGACGAGCAACGGACGGGAGCGCGGGGCATCTCATGAATTGGTGTCGGCGGCACGAGCGTTGCGCGTCGAGCAAACGCCGGAAGAGCGGCTGCTCTGGGACGCGCTCCGTGAGCGGAAGTTGGAAGGGTGCAAATTCCGGCGACAGCATCCGCTGGGCAGTCACATCCTGGACTTTGTCTGCGTCGAGCGACGACTCGCGGTTGAGCTCGACGGTGCCCATCACGCCAAGGAAGATCAACACCGATACGATCGAGAGCGGACCGAGCATCTGGAGCAGTATGGCTACCGAGTCATTCGGTTCTCGAACTCGGCGGTTCTTGCAGACCTCGACAGCGTCCTCGATCTGATTCGATGCGAACTCTCGAGCGAACCGCTCACGTCTTGAGAGGCCGAAATACAACACGAAGGATGGAACCGATGACCCGGATCGATACCGTTACCTTGAACATCGTCCACAACGCGCTCACCAATATCGCCTCCGAGATGGCGTTGGTCATGTTGAAGACGTCGTACTCGACGATCTTCAATGAGGGGCTCGACTTCTGCACCGTGTTGCTCGACCGCAATGGCGATCTGATTGCTGAGAAGAACTACGCCCCGGCGATGATGGGCGCGGTGCCGCACACGGTGAAATGGGCCATCGATGAAAAGGGACTCGACAATCTGCATCCTGGCGATGTGCTGATCCACAACGACTGCTACCGCGGCGGTTGCCACCTGCCGGAGCACATGATGATGCGCCCGCTTTTCGTGGGCGATGTGCTCTTCGGTTTTGCCGGCAACATCGGGCATGTGGCCGAGATCGGCGGTAAGGCGCCGGGATCGTTTTCCTCCGATGCGACCGATATCTATCAGGAAGGGCTCAGGCTCCCTCCGACGAAGATCGTGAACCGGGGCGAATTGGTGGAAGATGTCTGGCGCATCATCCTCTCGAATCACCGAACCCCGCGCAACACCTGGGGCGATTTTCACGCCATGATCGGCTCGCTGGAAACGGCGGAGTGGCGTATGGGCGAGTTGAGCCA
>JBBQPB010000334.1:0-2217 GCA_038331435.1 Thermomicrobiales bacterium
GTTTCGGAATGCAAAGAAGTGCGTAGGTGACGACGTCCGGAACGCTCCGGACGTCGTGCTTTTTTGAGGGTCCGGTGAAGAATCGCAAGAACGGCGATAATTACCGGCATAAACAGAGTTAGCGATGCAATTCGCCGGCTCCACGGCTCCAGTGCGAGGGTATGCAATGAAGCGACGTGTCGTGCTTCGAATCTGGGGACGGGTTCAGGGAGTGAACTACCGGCGAGCCGCGAAGCGAGAAGCGGTGCGCCTTGGCGTGACCGGGTTCGCACGGAATATGCCAGACGATTCGGTCTGGATCGAGGCTGAGGGCACCGACGATGCCATCACCAAATACATCACCTGGTGCGAGAAGGGTCCGCCGCGCTCGGAGGTGACGCAGTTCGAGGTCCAGGAGGGCGATCTCGTCGGCTACAAGGGATTCGAGATCTATTGAGCGATACCGTCGCCCCCAACCTTCCCGCCGCGCTGGATGACAGCGCTCTTCGCGATTTGCTGCTGCGTGCCGGCACGATCGCCGTCATTGGTTGGTCAGATAAGGAAGACCGATCCAGTCACGGCATCGCCGGCTATCTCCATGCCCAGGGCTATGACGTTCCATTGGTCAATCCACGCCTGGCCGGCAAGATAGGCCCCTTCGGCGAACAGGTCTTCCGCACCATAGGCGACATTCCCCGCCACGTGGACATCGTCGATCTCTTCCGCAACGCCAGCTTCGTGCCAGGTCACACCCAGGAAGCGATCGCCAGCGGCGCGGGAGCGATCTGGCTGCAAGCCGGGATTGTCAGCGAACCGGCGCGTGCCATGGCGGCAGCGCATGGAATACCCTTTGTGCAGGACATGTGCATTTCCGTCGCCCACCTCTTTCTGGTCCGGGCGCGCGCGAGCTAGAAAGAACCCATTCCATGGTCGTACCCAAGTTTGGCGCCCAGTGGGCCATCAAGAAGATTGCCGACGAGGTGATGGCTCCCACTCCGGCGCCCCCGCCGCCCAGCGAAGCGGCGGCTCCGGCTGCGGTCCATCAAGCCCCGGTCGAGGAATATGACGAGTTCGACGGCGAGATCGTCAACGATGAAGTCGGCAATCCTATCGGCACGGCACACCGCATGCGTTCCGTCGGCATTTATCTCGTTTCCGATTCGCATGGCAACCTGGAAAAAGAGTTGCAAGACTGTCTCGAAGATGAGGAAAGCCGCAGGTACTTCATCCGCGACAAGCGCGGTCGTCTGACCGGGGTCATCTTCGCTCCCCATCAGGACCGCATGCCCACCCGCGCCCAAGCCCTCCGTGCGGACGAGATCTAGCGGATCACCCCATCGAACACCATCCATCGCAAGTACGGGCCGCCTCAACTGGCGGCCCGTTTTCGCACGTGGATTCTCTGGTCGACCCAATCGAATAGGTAATTTTACGGATTCGGCCGATCGAGCCGACCGGTACGGTGATGCTCGTTCGTCTATGCGGATGACGTTCTTACCAGCTCTCGAGAAAGGAGCCATCCATGACCGCAGTTGTGACGGGAATTCAGGGAATCGCTGCCGAGGCGATCGAGCAACTACGGGGGACCGTACGCGGTACGGTGATCACTCCGGACGATCCGGAATACGATGTTGCCCGCACCGTCTATAACGCTATGATCGACAAGCATCCGGCATTGATCGTGCAGTGCGTCGATGTTGCCGATGTAATGCAGGGGGTAACCTTCGCCGGTGCCAACGATCTGCCCATCTGCGTGCGCGGCGGCAGCCACAACGCCGCTGGATTGGGCACCTGTGACGACGGAGTCGTCATCGACCTGAGCCGCATGAACGCGGTGCATGTCAATCCCAACACCCAACGGGTGATGGTGGAAGGCGGCGCGCTCTGGGGTGATGTCGATCATGCCACCCAGCCGTTCGGCCTGGCCGTTCCCTGCGGCATTGTCTCGACCACCGGGGTCGGTGGGCTCACGCTGGGTGGCGGATTCGGCTATCTCAGCCGGAAGCGTGGACTGACCATTGACAACCTGGTTTCGGCCGATCTCGTACTGGCCGACGGCTCGTTCGTGACGGTCAGCGAATCCGAGCATTCCGATCTCTTCTGGGCTATTCGCGGCGGCGGCGGAAACTTCGGGGTGGTGACCGCCTTCGAGTTTCAGGCCCATCCAGTCAGCACCGTGACTGCTGGCGTCCTGTTCTACGAGCTCGAGAAGGCAGAGGAGCTGATGAAGCTCTACCG
>JBBQPB010000335.1:0-2131 GCA_038331435.1 Thermomicrobiales bacterium
TCGATCAATCCCGAGCTCGAGCCGAATCCGGACGCAGAGCGTCCCGCGCAGCAATGGTTGGCGGAGGAGTTGGACAAGTCCGGTGCATTCGGCACCGTCGATGTTTGGGAAGTCGAACCGAACCGCACCAATATCGTCGCCACCCAAAAGGGCAGTGGCGGTGGAAAGTCGCTGATCTGGGTTTCGCACACCGATGTCGTTCCCGTGAATGCCGAGCAACGCGCTGCCTGGGACGGTGACCCCTTCTCGGGCGATGTACGCGATGGCTTCCTGCTGGGCCGCGGATCGGCGGACATGAAAGGCGGCAGCACCGCGCAAGCCTGGGCGCCGATATTGCTCAAGGAAGCGGGCGTCGAGCTCGCTGGTGACCTGATGATTGCGCACACCTGCGGCGAGGAATCGGGCCGCTACTGGCTAGGCTGCAATGCTGTGCTCGATCGAGGCTATTCAGCTGAGCTCGCGATCTTTCCTGAGTGCTCCAATTTCGAGATCTTTCATGTCGGCAAAGGTGAGATCTACTTTCGCCTGACGGTGCCCGGAAAATCAGCCCACATTGCCTACCGCGACCTGGCGACTATCCCGCTGCCGCATGGCGAGGCCCGCGCGGCAGTCAGCGCGATTGACAACATGCTCAAGTATCAGCGGGCCATTCTGGAGCTGGAGCAGAATTGGGCAAAATGGGAAACCAACCCGCTGCTTCCTCCGGGGGGCCAGTTCATCTCCATCAATTCGATCCACGCCGGCGCGGCAGATGCCGCGGTGCCCGATTCCAATATCCCCGATATCTGTGTGGCGACCGGCTCGATGCTCTTCTACCCGCACCGCAAAGTCGCGGAAATCATCGAAGAGGTGCAAGCCACGATCGATCGGGTGACCCAGGCCGATCCCTGGCTGCGTGAACATCCGCCCACGCTCGAGATTCCCTTCGGCCACCCGCCCAAGGAAGCACTCAACATGCCAGTCGATCATCCCGGGGTGCAAGCGATTTCGGATGCGATGGAAGCACTCACAGGAGGTGCGCCAAAGCGCGGAGTGTCCCCCGCGGTCGGTGATTGCAACTATTGGTTCGCGGCGGGACAACCGGCGATCTGGTTTGGACCCGGGACGAAGGTGGGCGGGGTCCATGGGGCGAATGAGTTCATTGCCGCACAGGATATCGTCGAAGCAACCAAAGCATTCGCTGCTATCGCCATCGAATGGTGCGGGCTGGCTGAATAGCGTTGGGTGCTGGCGTTACGAAACGGGATTGGGCGTACCTTCCCGAACGCGCCCACTGAGCAACGCCGCACCGAGCGCGAGCCCCCACGCAATACCGAAGCACACCAGATAACCGCTGCTGACACTCCGATGCTCCAGCGCCGCGAAAGCCGTGCCGGTCACGGCAAGCGTTACGGATACCGCCAGCGCCTCCGACACCTGCAACGCGGAGCTGTTCTTGCCCTGTTCGGCCCGCGTCGAAAGCTGCAACGTCAGTAGAGACAGCGAGGAATAGATCAGTCCCATGCCGAACCCGGAGAAGCCCCAGCCCAGCACTCCGACAAGTACCGGGATCTGTTCCCAGACCAGCAGGGCGACACTGGCGATACCGATACAAAGCGAAATCGCGCCGGTTCGAACAAAGGTGGCTGGTGCAATGCGCGTGTCGAATCGGCCGCGCAACCACGACCCGGCAAACCAGGTAACTCCGCCGATCGTTAAGATCGAACCCGCCATCGCTGGGGAAAACCCGCGTTCGCGGTCGAGCAGCAAGGGAAGATAGATTTCTGCTCCGATAAAGGCCGACCCCACCAGTCCGCGCAGAATGAAGACGGTAGGAAGTCCACGATCTGCCCGGAAGGTTCCTTGCGGCAGAAGCCGGGGGCTGCTCATGATGAGTCCCACGATCGACGCGGCGATCATGGCGATACCCACAATGTCCCGTCGCTCACCGCCGTAGTGCAGCGTCGCGGCGCCCAGCGCGGCCAGCAGCGACCATCCGATTTTGACGATCGCGCCGCGCCGGTCCCAGTTGGCGTCTGGTTCGGCATCGTCGAGCATGCGCAACGCCGGACGCACCAGGATGGCAGCCGGGATCGCCAGGATCGGCATGCTGAGGAAAACCCAGCGCCAATCGAAATGCTGCACCGTCAAT
>JBBQPB010000336.1:0-2123 GCA_038331435.1 Thermomicrobiales bacterium
CGAGAAAAAATCGTTTCGCGCTCCGATCTGAACTTCGCACTCGATATCATCAACACCGCCCTGGCGCGGCCCGATATCAAGACATTCCTCCTCTTCACCGGCGACAAGGATTTCATCCGCGTCGTGACCACCCTGCGAAACCGTCTCGGACGGCGGGTGGTGATCTGCGGCGTACCAGGTTCGGTCAGCCCCGATCTGGTGGCAGCTGCCGGAGAAGAAGACGAGATCACGATGCCGGATTCGCCGGACATCGATATCGAGGTCATTCAAGCGATCGACCGCTACGTGCGACAGTTGCATGAGGGTTTCGTCCCAACGCAGAGCCATATGAGCCGCACCCTCTGGCGTTTCCTCGATCGCACCGTTCTTCCCTCCGAACACATCGAGGCCAAGGTCATGGAGTTCCTGCGCAAGGGAATCCTCTCCAAGCGGCAGACCCTCAATGGGCAAAATCAAGAGCTGGTCACCACGGAGCTCAACGCCGAACACGCACTCGTGCAGCAAGCGCTTCCCGGATTTCCAGACAATGAACCCATCGATGGCGACCCCGTTTCCTCGAACGGCGATTCGTATGCCGAGCGCCCGAATGGCGATGCCCGGCTGACTTCCGAGCAGTACCACTGATCGACTCACCGGACGATTTCGCCGCTCCTTCCCTTATCGAGCAGGGCTATGCCGAGCGCGCCACGCGCTGGCAGCACGACGCCGACCTGCTCGAACACCAACGCCGCCGGATCAGCAATTTCCGTCTGGCGGCTGGCGGCGCGTTGATTGCCGCGGTGCTCTATTGGATTTTCACCACTGAGCTATGGGCGATTCCGGCCGCAATCGTTGCCGGAATCTTGATGGTGCTGCTGGTGCGCCAGTATCGACGGCTAACGGGCGACTGGCTGCGCGCCTCGACGCTGGCACTGGTCAATCGCTATGGCGTGGCCCGGCAACAGCGTGATTGGATCAACCTTCCCGATCCTCATGACATTGCTGTTCCCGCCACCCATCCCTATGCCGGCGATCTCGACATCATCGGCAAAGCCTCCCTACTCCAGTTACTCGACACGACCGGCACCACTATGGGCGGCGAACGCCTCGCTTCCTGGCTGCTCCAGCCGGCCGCGCCACATGAAATCTCGCCCCGGCAGGAAGCGGTTCGCGAGCTCTCTGGCGATCTCGACTGGTTGCAGGAGCTGCAACAACGCGCGCTGCTAGGTGAGATCGACGACGACACCACGACCAAGTTCCTGGATTGGACCCGCACCCCCGGCTCCCGTCTACCGATGCTCACCTGGCTCGCCCGACTGAGCGTCGTGGCCACGCTCGTCATCCTCGGTCTTGCGATTGCGCAAGTCATCGATTCCGGCTTGCTCATCGTGCCCTTCGTGGCCAATCTGCTGCTGGCAGCCGCGCTGCATCGCAAGGTTGGCCCCCAGATGGACGCGGCGATGGAGCATGGCAGCGCCATTCGCGCGTATGCCGGGCTCCTGGCGCTTCTGGATGACAAGCAGCGACAATCGGCGCTCCTGCAGGAGATCGACGCGCCGTTGCAGACCGCTGGGGTACGCGCGTCTGAAGCCGCTGAGCAGCTCGCGCGCGTCCTCTCGTTCGGCGTACCACGCGGTTCCTTGCAGAGCTATGCGCTGCAATTCGCCTGTGCCTGGGATGTCCACTTTTACGACCGCCTCGAAGCCTGGCGTGAAACATACGGCGCGCAGGTGCCGCACTGGTTGGAAGCCATCGGTTGGTACGAAGCCCTGGGCGCGCTCGCAAATCTGGCATATGACAACCCGGACTGGGTCTATCCCGATGTCTCGGCAACGAACGACCGCATCGCGGGGACGCAATTGGGGCATCCCTTGATCCCGGCCGCGCGCCGGGTCAGCAACGATGTAACGCTCGGGCCCACAGGCACCTTTCTTTTCGTGACCGGCTCGAACATGTCTGGCAAGAGCACCCTGCTTCGATCGGTGGGCATCGACACCGTGCTTGCCAACTCGGGCGGACCAGCCTGCGCCGAAGCGCTCTCGTTACCGCCGATCTCGCTTTGGACCAGCGTGCGCATCGCCGATTCGCTGGAGATGGGCGTGTCGTACTACATGGCCGAACTGTTGCGGCTCAAGCAAATCGTA
>JBBQPB010000337.1:0-2098 GCA_038331435.1 Thermomicrobiales bacterium
GAGACGCCGCTCCCGCGCCAGCGCCCCGGAACCCGGTACGCTTGTGGGGAAGCAGCGCTTATCGAAGCGGTCACCCATCCCGATGTCGATGTCGTGGTGATCGCCAGCGCCGGCCACGCAGCGCTCAAGCCCGCCTATGAAGCGATCCTGGCCGGCAAGGCAATTGCTCTTGCGAACAAAGAGCTCATCGTCTGTGCCGGACAGATCATCATGCCACTTGTGCGCGAGCGCGGGGTTTCGCTGCGACCAGTCGATAGCGAGCACAGCGCCATCTGGCAATCGATGGGACAGGCGAAAACTCGTGAGATCTCACGGCTCATCCTCACCGCTTCTGGTGGACCGTTTCGTACGACGCCGCTCGGTGAGCTCGCAACAATGACCGTCGCGGATGCCTTGCGCCATCCCACCTGGTCGATGGGCGACAAAATCACCATCGATTCCGCCACTATGGCCAACAAGGGACTGGAACTGATCGAGGCCCGCTGGCTTTTCGATATCGATCCGAATTGCATCGATGCGATGATTCACCCACAGAGCATCATCCATTCGCTGGTCGAATTCGTCGACGGCAGCCAACTTGCGCAGTTGAGTTGGCCGGACATGAAACTTCCGATCCAGCTTGCGCTCACGTATCCCGATCGCCTGCCGAACGTCCATCGCCAGCTCGATCTTTCATCGATGGGCACGCTCGAGTTTGCCCCTTTGGACGACGACCGCTTTCCTGCATTTCGATTGGCGCGGGAAGCCATCTCGGCCGGAGGATCCTACCCCACGGCCTACAGCATCGCGGACGAGCTGGCGGTGGAGGCATTTCTGCGCGGCGAAATCGGCTTCACCGATATCGCCGGTACACTTGAAATCTCGCTGGAACGCCACGAATCGCAAGACGTTTCGACCCTGGATGCCGTGCTGGCATCCGTCCAGATGGAAAAACGGCGCGCGGCGGCAATCGTTGCTGAGATCGCTACAGCCCGTGGGCAATAACCACAGCCGACACCGATTGCACCCCGTTTCTCCGAAGTGCTCGCGCGCACTCCGCAAGGGTCGAACCGGTTGTCGCAACGTCGTCGATCAAAATCACCCGGTCTGGCAGCGAGATTCCCGGACGTACGGTAATCGCATCGAAAAGGTTCAGCGACCGCTCAGCCGCCGTAAGCCCGACCTGCGTCCGCGTTTCCCGATCCTTCATCAATGCGTCTAAAACTGGCTGTCCACTCCGTTTTCCTACTTCTCCGGCGAGGATCGCCACTTGATCGTACCCCCGCTGGCGCTTCCGCTTCGTGTGCATCGGAACCGGCACGAGAGCAACATCTGGGCCAATTGCGCTACTGGCGTCGGCCAGAAGCGAGGCGAGCGACGGCGCACGCGCAGTTTCCCCTGCAAACTTGAAGCTATACACAGCATTTCGCAGCCAACCATCGTAAGGGCCCGCGACCCACAGCCGGTCGACATCCGGCGGAAGCTCGCGGCATTCGCACGCGGTGCTCTGCATGGGGATACTGCAGATTGGACAACGTGGCTCTGAGAAAAGCGGAGCCACCGCCAGGCACTCGTCGCACACCCATCTGCCGCGCAGACCGCAACCAGCGCACCGTGGCGGATAGGCGACCTCGATGACCTGGGTCAAAACTCCACGGAGCCGCTGTCGGCTAGATAAAACCACGTTTGGTGAGTTGCGTGATGGGCAGCCCGTCGATAATGGGATCCGCGCCGAGACGTGCCTCGAATCGTGTGACGGCTGCCCGAGCGTCGCGCAGAATGGCGCGTTCGTCGATTCTCGTGAACACTCCGTCGCGATAGATCACGCGGCCGGCCACCATGGTCATACGCACGTTTCTGCCCGTTTCGGCGTAAACCAGATTTGCGGCGATGTTGCGCGCGGGATGCAACACCAGCGGCGCCATGGGCGGCCTGGTCAGATCGATCATGATCAGATCCGCTTCCTTGCCAACTTCGAGCGTTCCTACCTTGTCATCGACGCCCAGAACCTGTGCGCCGCCGATCGTCGCCATACGAAGCACCTGCCACGCCGGTAACGGAAGCGGGCTCCCTGCGGCGATCTTGGCGAACATCGCACTGGAGCGCATTTCTGAGAAGA
>JBBQPB010000338.1:0-2000 GCA_038331435.1 Thermomicrobiales bacterium
TCAAATCGACCGCTTTGGACAGGTTATCCAGACGCACCACGGCCACAACATGGCCATTTTCAATCTTCCCAACAGTCGTCACGCTCGAACTCCTCCATTTCCCGCAATCATCGCAAGACTAGCACGCGTAAACTAGGGCACATCACGAACGTGCGCGGCGCGCGATCGAGATACGGAGCCTGCGTGACGCTCGAGGATCGATTCAAAGTCAATGGAGGCGGCGCGGCTCCGGCAACGATTGCCGCGCCTGAGGTGGATGTGCGTGTCGCCGCCTTTGCCATTGCCGGCGATGAGCTCTTTGTGCTGCTCGACCGGCTCGACGGAATCCAGCAACTACCGAGATCGGCCCCAAGCCGACTTGAGTCGATCGATCTCCAGGCTAGCGAGTCGCTTCACTCGCATCTCGGTGACGCCGCACAGTATATGGAGCAGCTATACACACTCACTGTAGTCGAATCGGGTATCTGGCGGATCGTGGTGAGCTACGTGGCGCTCATCAGCAGCCCGGAGGGGTTGGCAGATCCGCTATCGGGACGCTGGCAACGAGCAGTGTCGCTCGACGGGCTCAGCACCGGCGATGCCCTGGTCTTCGAGTACGCGCTCTTCCGAGTGCGCTCGAAGCTCGACTACACCACCATCGGCTTCAATCTGCTGCCAGAAGAGTTCACCCTGAGCGAATTGCAATCCGCATACGAAACGGTGCTCGGCCGCAAGCTCGACAAACGCAACTTTCGCCGCCGCATGTCGGCGTTGGGCATTCTGACGGTCACCGGTTCGACCCGGCGGGATGGCTCTCATCGACCCGCTCGCCTCTACCGCTATCGACCCGATCACGATTCCACGGATTACCTGACACCCCCGTGGGCAACCGCCAAGGAAGGAAATTGACTCCGCGATGATCGAATCGCCTGTTGCCCTGCCGAAGGCGGTCGGCCTGGTTGCCGCGCTAAGCAAACCGGAAGCCCATCAGCTTGCGGCGGAAATCGAACAACGGGTCAAGGAGCTCGGTATCACACTGGTGACCGAAGGCGAGCTTTCCCCGAATGCTGCCAAACAGGTCGATGCGATTCTGGTGCTTGGCGGCGACGGGTTGATGATGCGAGCGGCGAAAGCCTATCCCAACACACCGCTCCTGGGCATCAACTTCGGCAAAGTAGGATTCTTGGCCAAGGTCGAACGGGACGACTGGGAAAGCGCGCTCGATGCGCTCGTTTCGGGCAATTACTCGATCGAGGAAAGCTCGACCCTCAACGCGACCATCCACGGTATCTACGGCAATGAGGATCAAGGCTGGTCCATCAACGATGTCGTGATCCGAAGCGGCGTGCGCATGATCGACATCGAGCTCTATGTTGACGGCTATTACGTCAACACGTTCCCTGGCGACGGAATTATCGTCGCCACCTCCCGCGGGAGCACCGCCTATTGCATGGCTGCTGGAGGGCCGATTTTGACTGCAGGTGTGAAGGGATTTGCGATCGTGCCGATTTCTTGCCACTCGCCGATCCGGACGCCCATGGTCGTCGCTGAGTCGGCAAAGATCGATCTGCTCTTCAAATCCCGCTATGACGCGACATTGATTCTGGATGGCCGAGTCACCGGCGAGCTGGCGCCCGACGATGTCGTGCGTGTCCGCTGCGGTGAGAATCTATGCCGGCTGATCTCAGTCGGGGAAACGGATTTTTACGAAGCGTTTCGAACGAAGTTCAATTTCCGCATCAGGCCCGAGCTGGAGCCTCTTCGTGTTCCAGAATCGATCGATGGCACCCGCAGCGTATCGAGAAAATAGCGATCTATCAGCTTGAAGAACTCAACTTCACAACGTCGATGTCGACCTCCTCTGAAGGAGCGTCGATCACCTCTTCGACGACTTCGGCAGAACCGCTTATTGTGTCGAAGTCATGCACGCCGTTCCCATTGCCGTTCGCTACGAATTGTGCGATCAGCGCAGCATCTTCGATCACCGCTTCGTCCAACGTCACCTTGAGCTCCTCTGCGGC
>JBBQPB010000339.1:0-1896 GCA_038331435.1 Thermomicrobiales bacterium
GCAACGGTGCGAGTATCGCCGCCTGGCATCGACCGCTTCGCGCGCAGGTAGGCAGTGGCGGACGCTGCGGTGCGGCCGAGGTATTCCTGCTGGATCTGCTCGGTGATTTGCGCTAACTCGGGACCGGTTCCGCTTCGTCGAGTTCCTTCGGCAACCAATGTTGTTCTCCTATTCCTTAAAAAAGTGTTCAGGGCCAGGTGATCCGCGATGCGTCAACCTGGCTCACCGCTTGCCTTTTGTCGCCTAATCGTAGTCTCCCGTGATCTCGACGAGCTCGATCAAGTTTTCAAACGGATCGCGCACGAAGAAGCGCGGCCGGTTTTTGATGACGATCGTGTCTTCGGTTGGGACGCCCTGGTGCGCCAGATGCACGCGAAGCGCGTCCAGATCGTTCACCTGCAGGCACAGGTGCTGCTGATTACCTTGCGGGTCGAAGTCCTGGTCGACAAAACAGTGGACCTCCTGACCATCCGTCCCGGCTGCGAACCAAATCACGTTGCTCAGGGTCGAAGGCGGCGCCTTTTCGGTCATGCCAAGCGCTTTACCGTAGAACGCACGAGCGCGCTCGGCGCCATCCGCTGGCATTGGAACACTGGTGTGCTGCAATCTGGTTACGAATCCCATCGGGCATCTCCTGTCGCATCGTTGCGGGCCGGTCCGCTCGTTCGGTCGATCGGCATCATTCACGGGTAAGATATCGCCGGTCGCTATCCTAACGAACGGAGCCATCTCGTGTCCGAGCTTTCTTACCCGGAACCCTCACGCCGCTTTCCAAACCTTTTCGTCAGTGCCCATCCACTGGTCAAGCACAAAATCACCCAGTTGAGTGAGGATCGCACGGCTACCGCCACCTTTAAGGAGCTGACTGACGAGCTGACGCAGTTTTTGCTCTATGAAGCGACGACCGATCTGCCACTCAAGCAAGAGATCTACTCGACGCCAATGGAGCAAACTCAGGGATCGGTGCTCGATTGCCGAATTGCCCTGGTGCCGATCATGCGAGCGGGATTGGGCATGGTAGACAGCGCGCGCGAGCTGGTGCCGCACGCGTCGGTCTATCACCTGGGAATTTATCGTGACGAGTTGACCCACCACCCGGTCAGCTACTATCGAAAACTTCCTGATGTCCTGCCGTTCGACCTGACCATCGTGCTCGATCCCATGCTGGCCACAGCGGGCTCCGCGACCGCGGCGGTAGCCGAGCTCAAGAATCATGGGGCAAAGTGGATCAAATTCGTCGGGTTGATTGCCGCGCCGGAGGGTGTCGAGTTGATGCTCAAGGAGCATCCCGATGTGCCTCTCCACGTTGCGCGACTCGATCGGGAGCTGGATGGGAACAAGTTCATCCGTCCGGGGTTGGGCGACGCGGGCGACCGATTGTATGGGACGGTCGATAACTGATCGGGAGCATATCTCTCAGAGATCGCATCGCCGTGGTTGCGGCCGTGTCGCTTCGAAAGGGCACGGAGGTCCTGCACTACGACCAAAGTGGTGCAGAGGTGGAATGAAATTCTTGCTGACTAGGCGAAGAGCTGGTGGATGGTTTCGAGTTGCTCGGGGGTGACGCGCTCTTCGAGGAAGAGATCGATGCCGGCATCGGCGAGCGAGCGGCGGAAGGCGAGCACTAACTCCATTTCGGAATCGTTCAGGTCATAGCCGAACTGTTTGAGTGCGCCTTCCATATCGTGGCGGGCAACCGCGCGGAAATCGAGATCAGACATGGCCTGCTCGGCAAGCCGCTGCAGGACATCGATACGAATGTCGTCGCCTAGATCCTCGATGCGGAAGGTTGAATTCTCGGTCATTGCGTTTATCGTTCGTGGTGCTGCTTGACGGGGGGTCCGCAACGATTTACGGTTCCATTGCCCGACCCCGAAATTCTACATGCAGCGGGGG
>JBBQPB010000340.1:0-1575 GCA_038331435.1 Thermomicrobiales bacterium
GGATAACGCCCAGCGCTCCGGTCTCGAACACCACCGTAGCGGCAACGGTGTCCTCGACATCGATAGAGTCGCCATGCCGCAAAGTGGCGATACGACCGTAAACCTCAGCCGCCGGACCCATGAACCATTGCAGCAGATCGATGGTATGCACTGCCTGGTTCATCATCACCCCGCCGCCTTCGGTTTCCCATTTACCGCGCCAGGGATCGGACTTGAAGTACTCCTCTGGTCGCCAGAGCAGGGACGAAGCGCTTGCGAAGGTGAGCGTGCCCAACGCTCCCTCATCGATTGCCCGTCGAATACGTTGCGCCGCCGGCCAGAAGCGACGCTGGAAAATCACGCCGAACGCAACCCCGGCGTTGTCCGTGGCCGCGATCATCCGGTCGGCTTCTTCCAGCCGAATCGCGATCGGTTTTTCGCAGAGCACATTTACCCCCGCCTCGGCACACGCCATCACGAGCTTTTCGTGTACCGGATGCGGCGTGCAGATCAGCGCCGCATCGAGCTGCCCCTTCGCGAAGAAGTCATCCAGCGAATCGGCGGCCAGCTCTGCGCCAAAGTCCGCCGCCAGCGCTTGCGCGCGTGCAAGCTCGGCATCGCAACAGGCCACCAACGTTGCGCCAGTTGTCGCCGCAACCGCTTCCGCATGGGTACGCGCAATCTTGCCGCAGCCGATGATCCCAACCCGTAAGGTTCGCTCGCTCATTCCCCCAACACCTCATGCAGGTAGCGGGCCGAGCGAGCGACCGCATCGAATCCCGGATCGAGATCGTCTTCCTGTTCGATAGTGATCGTGTTGTCGTAGCCGATGTCACGCAGCGCGGCGACGATGGCTGCCCAATCCAGCTCGCCATTGCCAGGCAGGCGGTAACGCCACCAACTGCTTCCGAAAATGCCCTGGCGCCGAAGGCAGTCACGCACGATCTCGGCGTCCTTGCCGTCGACGTGGTGGATGCGGCTCCCGAACTCACGAATCAACCCGGGAATGTCGTCGATGCCGAGCCAGAGAAGATGCGACGGGTCGAAGCTGAGTCCAAGGGCAGGGGAGGAGACGGCTTCGAACATCCTTTCCCAGAGCTCGGGATTGTGGGCGATGTTCCCTTCGCCGCCACCACGCCCGGCAGTCTCGAACGCGATGCGAATGCCCTTTGTTTTGGCGTGTTCGGCCAACGGACCGTAAACCTCGGCAAAGCGACCGAGGTTTTCCTCCACCTTATTCGAAGGATGGTTGTCCCCAACACCGGGAAGGCCATAGAAGTACATGCCATCGCCAGAACCCGCGAACGTCACCACCAGCGGACATCCGAGCGCAGCCGCCGCGTCGATGGTCTGGCGCATATAGGCGACCCGTTGCCTGCGCAGATCGTCGTCGGCGGTGAGGAGATTGGTCATCGGCGCCAGCGCCGTGAGCTCGATGCCGTTGCTATCGAAGAGCGCTCGAACCGGCTCCGGTCCCTCGCTTAGAATGCGATCGAGATCGAGATGGCCGTGCAATGACTTCCCGTCGGTAACCGGATAGCCCAATCCAATATTGACCTCCATCCCCTGCAAACCGTTGGCAGCCGCCCATGCCAC